>NZ_JBTYKD010000057.1:0-3449 GCF_054880495.1 Nostoc sp. | reverse complement strand
ATATTAATGGAGGAGAAGGGAACGATTCCATCTCCAGAAATGGTAGTGGTAATGTTGGAGTAGATGCTACAGGCATTTTCAACAGTGGTGGTAGCCAGATTAAGGGAGGTGAAGGAAACAATTCTATTACTGGTATCGGTAAGGGCGGTAATGGGATAGTAAACGCAGCGATGAATATTAGAGCAAAAGGTATCAGAATGCTGTCCTCCTCTGGGACGCGGGAGGCTAACGCCAGTGGAGAGGATGTAAGACCAATTCGCGGACGCAAATCCAAGATGCGGCAATCCTCCGTGAAACTGGAAGCCCACACTCTACCGTCAGGTCAGTGTGGGTAGTTCACAAACATTGTTTCTAAGGGTGCGATGATTAAATAATTGGCGACTTCTCAACCACCCCACTTCTCAATCAACCTGCGGTTAATATTAGTCGGAGGTGTTTTCGTCGTCAAGAAAGCTATCCATCCCCACCGTATAGACGGATGGGGAATTCCGCCGAATTAGTTAAAAAAGGAAATATAGCTTGATCACCGGGTTCAAATGCAACAAGCCTCTAACTCAAATAGTGACGCACGCCCAAAACATCGACATTCCTTTTGGTACATTTTTGGGACGTTAGTTGGTTTATTCGGCTTATATGGACTGCTCAGTTATATCGTTTTACCAGGACTGTGGCGTCACTACGAACATAACCCAAAGCTCGAACATTCTCCGAAAACAACGCAAACGGCAGAAGGGATCTCTGGAGATCCTCTGAATATTGGATTTGTAGGTACAACAGCAGAAGTGGTACAGACGCTACTGGCAGTAGGTTGGTATCCAGCAGACCCGATCACCTTACGCTCCAGTGCTGGGATTGCTAAAAGTGTTCTCCTCAAGAATTCTTACCCAACTGCACCTGTGAGTAATTTATATTTATGGGGACGCAAACAGGACGTGTCTTTTGAACTACCCGTGGGCAATAATGCCAAAGCTAGACACCATGTGCGCTTGTGGCAATCGAACGACTTGAGTAGTGATCATAGACCTCTGTGGTTAGGTTCTGCGACATTTGATCAAAGCGTCGAACTTAGCCACCGCACAGGACAAATTACTCACCGCATTGATGCAAACATTGATCTTGAAAGAGATAACCTGATTAACAGTATTGGAAATACACACCAGATTGCCCAATTATATCAAGTCACAGGTGTCGGAGCCACATGGCAAGGTCATAATGGAGGAGGTGACAAATATTACACAGATGGGGAATTAACTATTTGTGTACTTTCCATGAACAGTATTGCCCAAACAAAACCATTAACTCTTTTGCCTAATCCAGAGCCTGTTAATCTCAAAAATGAAGTATGGTCATGGCTGCGACACTATTTAAAATAGTTTGCCTTCAAGTGATTGGAGTATGATCTAAAGCTTGCTTTGTTGCAGGAACAACAAAAATTCCTTCTCAAACTCAAGTTCAGCTTCAGCAATCGCAGGGGGTTGGTCAAAAGACTGCTATGCAAAGAGGTTACTTTGCTAAGGAAGGAATGCTGGCTCAAATCAAGTCGAGCGATCGCTGGTCGGAATTTCAGGCTAAATCTACCAAGCGTCATATTGAAAAACTGATTTACTGATTGGGGCAACATCGATATCAATATTGCTATCAAACTTAGATATTAATTCCTCTAAGCCTTGCAGCAAGGCGATTGTATGTCCCTCTCAGTGCAGTTTGGATAGTTTTCTAACTACTGGAATTAAGGCAGCAGGCACGCGAATCATCTCGCTGGGTGGGGATTTTTGTTCAGGTATTTGATATCAGTTTTGATAGCAAGAGATTGTTCTGTATTCTGCTGCGCTCCTTGAGCGATCGCTAACTCTGCATAAGCCTGACCTGAATACGAATTTGCCAACGTCAAGAGTCTGCGATCGCGCAAACTGACAAGTCAGCGCTTGTGCGATCGCTTAATAATAGTTGCACTAAGTTATTTAAAATTGAACATTCAGTAGTTAATCAAGTTTCTACAACTTTAGTTGAAAGCCCTGCTAAATCACCTGTTGAGGTTTCCCCGACGATGTAAGCATCAATTTCGATTTGTCCTAAGCGATACACCTGCGGGTTTTTTGATCTCGATTTTATTATCTCTAGTAGTTTTTGAAATCTGGCAACTATAGCCTTTTCATCATCCCGATGCCAATCTTCGGGGGTGGTCGCTACACTAAAAAAGCTGTCAATATCTACTACTTCAACATTTGAACTTTTTTCATCGGCTGCTTTTCAGCATTTAATTGAGTTGCACCTATGTGATTAAAATTATATCAAATATTTTGAAGAAAACCAACAAAGTGTTCATTCCGACGCGGGAGTACCCGCTAACGCTTCGCTATCATCGACCAATATTGCTGATTTCGCTATGCGATGGTTTTGCTCGTTGGTCAATTCGTCACTCACGTGTATTCATCTCATCACCTCCCTATCGGGTAGGTGAGACGCTTCTACTATTTAAGCTAAGAAATTTTTAAGCTACTTTCTGCCTCGAAGAGCGCATTTCTTGCTGGCGTATGGGCATAGCGTCAATTCTTGGGATACTACATAAAAAATATGTGTGATTCTGACACAACATTGACATTTTAATGACATATCTAAAAAGTACACAGTCAATTATAGTTTAAAAAATCCCTATAATTTCTGTCTAGTAACTGCGCTGGTCACAAATCTGATATTGCTTAATCAAGTAGTAACCAAGCTAGTGCTATTACAGGATTTTTTAGATAACTCAAGAAATCAGTGTGAGGTGAAAGTGAAAGTTTTTAACATATATAAAATTAGTATAGTTTCGGTATTGCTAGCTACACCTTTATGTGTTTTTCCTCTGAGAATACTTGCACAAACTTCTAATGCTGAACAGCCAGCAGTTATTCTTAATAGTGGTTCTACAAATACCTGTAACTATAGAATTCGTGTATTGCCATCAGGCAAGGCAACTTATACTGTTTGCAACAGAAAAGGTGTAGGTGAAATCAAAGTAAATACAGCTACGAAATTTTTCAATGATATTTCAGCAGCGAAACCGCTATCAAAATTACCGTACAAACCATGTGGTAAATCTGTTTCATTTGGTACGTCAACACAAGTCAGGTATCAAGGGCAGAAATCTCCAGATGTTAGCTGTCCAAGTAATGATTTGAGAGTGACAAATCTGTATGATGATGCCAAAAATGTTCAACAGGAATTGAACTTTTCAACTGCCAAAAATCAATTGTCAAATTGAGCTATGAACACAGGGAGAACCGCACAGACGATGTGGGGGTTTAATCCCTAGCTATAGCTGTCTAATTGGTATACAAAGTAGGTAAGCTCTTAAAAGCATCTACCAGACCCTAAGAATTAGTTTAGCGATCGCCCCTTTACCAATTTCCTCTAAGAATGGCTGGCATCTATGGCTTCTTGCGTGCAACTTTGACTCTAAGAATATC
>NZ_JBTYKD010000056.1:0-28588 GCF_054880495.1 Nostoc sp. | reverse complement strand
GCGACACGAGAGCCCAGTAACCAAAGGCTCTCGTGTCGCCCACCCCACAATAAATAGTTGGATATTTTTTTATTTAGGAAGTCCCTTAACAATTAGCGTGCATCAGACATGGGATAGAGTCTGTTTCACTAGTTATATCTAAATAAAACTCCTACATAACCCAAGACTCATGCACGCTATATAAATGATCAAATGGATGTACTAGCCAGCCGCCGACCAAAAATCGTTATTTAATCCCTGCCAGTTGCCGATAAGGTACAGACTTTTCGATATCGATGTTGAATGACGAGATCCTTTGTGGGGCATTGCCAGTTGCATTGATACTTTGTGCCATAGACAAGAATAGAGACGGATCGCCAGCCTTGGGCTTTTGCTCTTGTGGGAGGAATCTGCGTACTTCTACCTGCCAAATGATTTGGGGGAAACCCAGTTTGGCACGGTGGTAATCTTCATATCGCGGAGATTTGATGTTGAATGGCAACTCACCCTGAGCGCGAGATGGCAGTATCCGACGGCGCTGATAAGGCACTATGGAGTATCCAAAATTGCTCAGGTACTCTTCAGTATTGAGTACTTCATCAACAAAGCCGACAATACCCTTGGTAGCGACTACAATTGACCAAGCGATTTTTTCCCGCTCGTTGTATGGGTCGCGTCCTAAAACGCGCTGGATTACTTGCTCAACAAAGCGATAATTATTGTTGAGGTCGTAGAAGCTTTTCTTAAAGGTATTGGAAAGCAGCAACCCACGAATAAAGTCCCGCACTGTAATTTGTCTATTACGGAGTTGGGACTCTAGGTTTATTTCACGATCGGCAGCAAAGGCATAAAAGAAAATTTGACGATATGCTGCTTCGATCAGATCACCTAAATCTGACGGAGAAAGCAGATTGTCTGTATTAAAAAGCCTGGGCTGTTCATCACCCGGTACTTCATACGCAGCTACACGCTGGTTTTGACTTGAAGGGTCATATCTTAACAGAGGAATTGCCACTCTAAAGCCTCCATGTTCTTAATTAAAGTTAACAACTTTAAATCACATATTAAGGGAGTGGTGGGATCATAACTTCAGATTCTGATAAAATTTCACGAAACTTAACTATGGGTAATTTAAGTATTCGGATGAAAAACGTTTACTCTGCTGGATTCACCCCATAGTTAATCAATAAAGGGAGTGGAGCTTCCAACTTAATGACCAAGTAAATGACTAAAAACTTTGTTCACATATTTCAGATTAAGAGATTCAGTTTCACTTTTTTTAACTGAAGCAATAACTTTTAACATTTAGCAAAAGAAATTAATGAGATTGGGGATTGGGGATTGCGGATTGGGCATTGGGAGCATCTCAGTGAAAGCAAATATACCAGATGAGAAAGAAAATTCTTGCTCCCTCTCCTTGTTAAGGAGAGGGTTGGGGTGAGGTTTACAAGGCTTTTTACACTCATTGAGATGCTCCCTTGGGGATTGGGCACTTGTACTGACTTTGCCTGCCCTGAGCTTGCCGTACCACTTCGTGGAAGCAAGCTACGCGTAGCGTCTCGTAGAGAAGGGTACTGAGCGGCGCGTTGCCCTGAGCTTTGCCGTACCACTTCGTGGAAGCAAGCTACGAGTAGCGCGATGCCCTGAGCTTGCCGTACCACTTCATGGAAGCAAGCTACGCGCAGCGTCTCGTAGAGAAGGGTCTCGTAGAGAAGGGTCGAAGTAGCGTTGCTGTTGGCGTGGTCACTGAGCCTTGCCGAAGTCTAGCCTCTCCTAGAGAAGTATTGGGGATTGCATTAGTATTCTCCCTCATCTATATCTGCTTCCCCCTGCCTCCTGCCTCCTTCCTTGACCGATCCAAAATTCTAGAGGATCTATGGTTGATTTACAGTGAGGCCAGCTACGCAAAGTTGCTTCCCTCCCTACCTCCCAGTCGGGTGGCTTAAATCCCAGTCCTAAGCATAGATGAGATAGGATGCTAGCAAACTGCTGATTGTGACCAAAGTCTCCTAGATGGGCATGGGCGTATTCATGAACGACTACACCAAACCAGTCTCTAGGTGCAACTCGACCGACATCTACCAAAATCGTGATTGGGTTTGTGAGAATGTTGCACAGCCCGTCTATGCCGAAGGATTGAGCTATGGGTACTGCAAAAATTTGGATATGGCGACGCTGTTGGGGATGAAAGCACTCATGACAAAATTCTAGATAGGCGTTGATCTGAGCATTAACGGTGTTAATATTTTCACCGATCCAAGTGCAAATGGGGATGCGATCGCGCTTGTTTTCAAACACATCCACCATACCCGGTTCTAGAGCAAGTCCCTGTACGAGATGCAGATAATCTCGCCCACGAGTAAAAGCGTCAGTCTGCTGGAGATTATTCACCATCCCAAAACAGAATAAAACTCTCTTTTTTCCAGAACATCCTGCGCTTGTCTTTCTGTTACTTCTTCTGTGCTGGCAACCTCAACAGAAGTTTCAATCCGTGTTTCAGTACAAAATGATGCCGTGCTGAAGCCGCCAAAGCGTTTGACTGTACTGGTTCGCAGTCGCATATTTGGGCTACCAAACCAGAATCGCTCAATGGAACTCATTGTTTCGTATTCGGTTGTCAACACTAGTCCATCTTCATCATCCATGTGAAAAAGACCGACTACAGGCATAATTTCGGCGTAGCCTCTTTCGCGGAGTAATTTGCCAGCCCTTGGGTTATCGCCATCAGGCACGATCGCAAATATGGTTTTCCCTTGATGGTTATCTTCACCCTCTCTATCCCAAGCCATTGTACCTAGCCAACGCACACGCGACCCTCCTACTGAAAGGCTGGGGTCAATCTGATGATACTGGCATAGTTCAATGATTTCTGAATGATCGGCAGCTAGAGTTTCTACCTGTATATCCGATTCTCCCGTCTCTGAGCGCTTGAAGGCCAGATGATGAGTTGCACGTTGCGATCGCCACTTACCAGCACTTAGCTGAAAAAATTCCATTGCGTCTATCAATCTTCTGACTCCTACTTACTCCTGCGGATGATCTTTTACGAGCTCTTTCTTTTTTAAGTTGTTAGTATCTAAACATTACAGCGATTAGCGGTCAGCTTCAATAAACTCCCTGCAAAGGGAGAGGCAGATGTGTTTTTCGGGAATTGTAAACTTTTATTATAACGATTTCATATAGCTTGTTTATCTAATAGACATCTCCAGAAATTAAATATGCGTTACCCATAACCCTTGTAGAGACGTAGCAGTGCTACGTCTCTACATTCTTTTTCACTCCTATGTCTAATACCGAAATCATCCGGCGCTACGTGACCTATGGACTGTTGGCTAGAAGGAGAAGTGCTTTTGCGATATCAACCACTACCTACGCTGTGATCAACTACAGCTTAGTTATGGGCAGTACTGGCCTTTTGGATGAGTGGGGTATTGCAGTCGCTGGCGAAGTTTATCGATCTTTGGGTCTGCCTACTGCTCCTCACGTTACCGTGTAGACTTACAATTCGCGGTTTGCAGGTGCAATAATGCAAGTTACAATTTAAAACGATGATCCCGGAATGTTGTTACTTGAAAAATAAGCAATTTAAGTATTGTAAAACTTTAAACAAAATATAGTCTAATCTAGTGACCACTATTTAAGCGTGTGTATGCTGAAAGTAGAGCTGCTTAAAACTAAGTTGCACTCTTTCTGACTATATTTGACTATGCGATTTGGAACTATATACACTAAAAGGATAAATAACAGTAGCCTCTAGACCGTGATGTTCTAATTGGTGAGAGAATATTAAATTAACCATCACAAAAGTTTAAATTCATTGATCATGACAAAAATCCAGTTTTCTAGAGGTCTTGACGAAGAAGTAATTCCAGACGTGCGCCTGACGCGATCGCGCACTGGTGACAGTGGCACAGCGACATTTATTTTTACAAATCCGAAGATTTTAGACCAAGGTAGCACCGAAGATATTACCGGGATGTACTTGATTGACGAAGAAGGGGAGATAATTACCCGTGAAGTTAAGGCTAAATTTGTCAACGGCAAACCGGAAGAATTAGAAGCACTTTACGTAATGAAATCTGCCCAAGAATGGGATCGGTTTATGCGTTTCATGGAGCGGTATGCTGAAGAAAACGATCTGGGACTGAGCAAAGCTGAAAAATAGGGGATTGAGCATTGGGCATTGGGCATAAGTAATTATTTTCATGTCCAATGTGCTATTTACCATGCCAAATTAATCCTTATCAAAAGTTAAAAGCTCAACCGATGATACAACAACCTCACCCAGACTCACCTGGAATTATGATAACTTGTGCTGTGGTTACTGTCAGCGATACACGCACTTTTGAAACAGACAAAAGTGGGCAGCTAATTCAGCAATTACTCCTTGGTGCTAACCATGTTGTAGGAGCGTATACGATTATCAAAGATGAACCAACACAAATTCAAGGGCAGATAGAAAATCTCGGTAAAAGCTCAAATTTGGATGCTGTAATTTTCAATGGAGGTACAGGTATTGCACCAAGAGATACCACCTACGATGCGATTGAGAAGTTGCTGGAGAAAACCTTGCCAGGATTTGGTGAATTATTTCGTTTTTTAAGTTATCAAGAAATTGGTTCGCGAGCGATCGCTTCTCGCGCCGTTGCTGGTGTTTATCAAAAGAAATTAATATTCTCGCTTCCGGGTTCCAGTAATGCTGTGCGACTAGCAATGGAAAAATTGATTTTGCCCGAACTCACTCACTTGGTAAATCAGGTTTGTCAGGTGGTAAAATGAGCAGCCCTTCAGAAAGTTACCATCTTGACACTGTTTGCGCTTGCGTCTCCCCTTCTGGCTAGCGCCAAGGGAGAAGTCTAAAAAATGCGGCTACGTTGCTGTTTTTCAGGAGTCTTTGGCATTTTTCTGTTAAATTTTGTAAAAACAACAGATCATGCTCTGAAATTATCCCTTCTATGTTTACATCTTGAGCCGATCCAGAATTATAGTGAAATGAATCAAATATTTATATTAGGTAAGCAATGGAATTTATTCAGTGGAATTGCATAATTGCTCACGGCATCACTGCATTTTCATACTTTGGCATCCCTACATTAATAGGGGTTTTCTTTGTCAAAACTAAGGCAACTATCCCTTCTAAGTTTTGGGTAGCCTTTTTGTTATCAGGTGGATTCGTACTATTTTGTGGATTTCATCACCTTCTGGCGGTCTTCGAGCCATATATGGCAGTGTCGCTGCTACACTTATGCGTACTCGACTTAATGGCGTTTATTTCCTTGTCTGCTTTACTCTACCTGATGCCAACCGCTTATCAAATTGTAGAGGCGATCGCTAAATATCAAGAAGATATCCGCAAACTTGAGCGTAGCCAGCAAATACAACGGCTATTCTTAGATCAGGGACCGTTTGCTGCATATATCAAAGATGAGCAATCTAGAATGCTCTACTACAACCAGGAGTTACAGAATAGATTTTCGATAGATTCACAACAATGGCTGGGGAAAACAGATAGCGAATTCTTGCTAGATGCAGAAGAGGGACGGCGGATAATGGAAAATGATCAAATCGTTTTGAAGATTCTAAGCCCCTTGAAGCTGATTGAAGAGATAAAGATAGCTGGTAAGGATCAGCCCTGCTACTGCCTATCGTTTAAGTTTCCGTTTAGCGATAATGTAACAGGCGATCGCCGCCTTGGTGGGATTAGTATTGATATTACAGAATCTATAGAAGCACAGCGATGGCTCGCTGATCTAAATTGGCAGCTAGAAGAAAAAACACTGAAATTAGAGGCAACAAAACGAGAACTTATATATCTCTCAGATATGGCGGATATGTTGTCTTCTTGCGAGTCTGAAGATGAGGTGTATAAAGTGGTCGCTTTAACCTGTTCTCATCTATTTCCTACTATGAGTGGTTCTATTTATATAATTGCTAATTCCAAGAATTATATTGAGAACAAGAGTCTTTGGGGAACTGAACAAAGCAGTAAAGAAATATTTTTACAATCTGACTGTTGGGCATTCCGGAGAGGTAAATTAAACCTTTTATCGCCTCGTATCTCAGGACTGATGTGCAGCCACTTAATACAGCCTATTAGCGGTGCACATTTATGTATTCCATTGCTTGCACAAGGGGAAGTAATTGGGATTTTACACATCTATGCGCCAGAAGAAATCAGTTCAGAAGATCAAGAAATTACTGAGATTATTGCTAGAACCTTAGCCTTTGCACTGAATAATATATCGATAAACCAACGTCTAAACTATGAAAACTTGCGGGATCCGATGACGCAACTATTCAATAAAAACTATCTGGAAACCATAACGGATCAGAGGCTAGCGGAAGCTGAACGATCGGGAGAATCTCTTAGTGTTATTTTCCTTGATATCGATAATTTCAAATCTTACAACTCGCGCTATGGGCATTTAACAGCCGACATTGTTCTCAAGGGATTAGCAGAGCTGCTGTTAAAATCTATTCGCTCCTTTGATATTCCTTGCAGATGGGGTGGTGAAGAATTTGTAATTGTGATGCCTAACATACCGCTGGAAACGCTCAGGAAGCGAGTAGAACAACTTAGGCTAGATATTGAACGAATGCAATTGAAGAATGGCGATCAAATCCTCGAAGGCATCACTGCTTCTTTTGGAATAGCTGTATCAGAACCAGGTATTACGATTAAGGATTTGCTGAATCGGGCAAATCAAGCAATGCTTGAGGCCAAACGAACAGGCAAGAATCGAGTTTTGGAGTACGTAGACAACTATAGTAATCCTACTTGAATCTTGCTCAGTATACTGAGAAGTCAAGCTTTGTATGTCAAGCTTCTAGGCAGCTTGATTGTTCAAAAATCAAATAGGAGTCCTATATAATTAATTCGGGTTTCACCTTTATATCCGGGACTTACGCAAACAATAGCGGAAAAGAATGATTTTCACGTAGGGGCAATACCCTGCGGTCAGCTAAAGCTACATGAATTGCCCCTACTGTAGATTTTGCGTAAGTCCTAATATCAAACCCAAAGCTTTCGTGTCGCCCACCCCACAAGAAATTGTTGAGTATTTTTTTATTTGTCAGTCCCATAACTAATTACCCGGACATGAGATAGAACTAGTATTTGATTTTTGAAATGTACGTAGTGGAATGTCTAGGCTAAAATAATGCATTAGACGTAGGTTGGGTGGAGCGGAGCGCAACCCAACTGATTATTAGGATGTTGGCTTTGGCAAAGCCTCCAACGCCACTTGCTACAACGCGGGAAACCCGCGCAACGCAGTGGCTCCCCAACCTACAATTTTTTTCCAACATTCTAGCCAAGAGGGGCTACTACAAGACTACCGAAATTTTTTCAGAAATCAAATATGATTCCTATATTACTTAATTGCTCGATTCGGTTTAGTAAGATTTCTATTATTTGACGCAATTTTTTTCTGAAATTCTTAGCTTTATCCCAATTTATTGAAGAGATACGTTTAATTTGTGATTAGACTCTATAAAGGGAGTTAAAGATAATAACTCTACTACATCAGCCGTATCTCTTCATACTCTTTTTTGCCTAAGGGATTGCTTGTAGTTCACCAAAAGATTTGCAGCCTTTAACCTAGAGGCGCTCTTATATTTCGCAATAACCCTCCAATATTGGTAAATTCAGCAGTATTATTCAAAGCTCTTAGGGAATTTGTATCACCTTTGTCTACGATGGTATTGTAGGCATTAATTGCCTCATTGAGTTTAGTCAGATCGACACCGTTCTGGCTTGTTACCAGACCATTGAGGCTCAAGATTAAATCGGTTGTGGATTGAGGATCAGGCCCTGTTAACGCCAGCCTTATGGAACTATTCGCAGCACTAGGATCAACTCCAGCTGCCAACATAAATGCGAGAACAATGTCTGCATTGTTAGCCTTATCCCGTGGACCAACTATTTCAAAATTAAGTCTTTCCCCATTACCTTTCTTGAATGTAACAACCTTTGTTACAGTTTCTATTGATGAACTACTAGGGGTTCGGATTTGAAGAGGAAGTGTAGCTATCTTACCACCAGTTTCAACAGAAATAGAGCCTTTAACACGTAGTGTAGTAATTGTAGTCCTTACATATCGAATTGCAGCCGCTAAAGTGGCAAAACTTTCTCTCCGACTACTACCTGTTGACAACGATCCCTCACCAGGAACTGGCGCTTCAGTGCTATTCACAATTACCAAAACCCGACCAGGAACTGGCGCTTCAGTGCTATTCACAATTAGAGGACCCACCGCCCCAACCAAAGCGGCAATTTTTTGTTGTGTCAAACCGCCAGTTTGTAAGGTGACAACAGCCCTTTGTGCAGATGTATTCAGAATATTTTGAATATTTGGCGGCACACTAATTTTAAGTGTTCCACCACTATTAGTCACTGTAATGTTGCCAAATTTTGTTATGCCACCATTTTGAAGAGTGACAGGCACAGAGAAAATGGTACCACTTGCGGCACCGGAGTTATTACCACTTATATGACCACTCATTCCCCCACTCTCCGTCTGCCCGGGCGAGAGAGGGAAAGCTTGGTTTGGCAATTGCCAAGTGGGCAAAGAGAAAATAGTACCACTTGCGGCACCGGAGTTATTACCACTTATATGACCACTCATTCCCTTACTGTACGGAGGGACAGCTTGGTTTGGCAATTGCCAAGCACTCAAAAGTAGAGGACTCAGACTAAGAGCAAGGATTACAGACTTGATTTTGATCATAGTGATTCTCTCAAAATAAAGGGATTTACTTGGGCAAGAAATTAAAACCATAGCTGACACTCAAAAATACGGCACTACCACCAGTAGTCCGATCCGTCAGGTCTAAACCCTCAAGCTGAATCGTCAGAGGAATAGTTTGGACAGGAACGAAAGAAACCCCAGCGTTTAAAGCTACTCCACTCCAAGATGCACCGATACCTACTTGAGGATAAATTTGCAAACCCACGCCTCCAAATATCCCAACTTCGTCATTTCCTGAACGGAAGTTGCCGCCTCCCACTCCTACGCTAAGTGCCAATGGCATCAGATTTTGAGCATTGTTAGGTTGCAACAGGGAGACACTTGTAACTTCACCATAGACACTAGAATCAGCCACTCCTTCATTCCCATACTGGGCAAAGGTATTCCAGCCAACAGCTGCCGCAATTTGATTGGTACTACCAGCATAGAGAACACGGTGGGCTTTAAGATCGAAGGTTCCATTATCACCAAAGTTTTTGATACTACCTTCGTTGAAGGCGACTTCTAAACCAATTAACTTCTGGCTATCTCCCAAACCAAAACCCGCACTTATACTCCCATCCAAACCACTATTGCCATTGGGATCTCTGCGAGTTGCTCCTGCTGCTTGCACGAAAAAGTCTCCCCAGTTCGCTCCGAAAGCACTGGGAATTCCAAAGCTAAGGCTGGGAGAATAGCTTTGTTTACCAGCTATGCTTCCTAACAAAGGTAACAAAGGCTTAATTTTTAGCCTTTGACGTAATTCACTATCATTTAATTGAGTCTGAGAGTCAGCAGAGGGAGTTTGAGCTTGTAATAGAATTTGAGAATCACCTTGGTTTGGTGATATCATAAGCATCTGTGCTGGACTGAGATTTGAAGAGTTTACTTTCGGAAAAACAATCGCTTGTTGGGTTTGAGTGTTGGCTGATTCAGTTAAAGATGCACTCTGTTGTTTTTCAAAAATAATTTTCTTCTCTAAATATGGAGTCTGTTGTTCTTGAAAAACAATATTATCTTCAGCAACTGCGGGATTGGCTGAAATACCCATTAATGCTGTGAAGAAAGTTACCAGACTTGCCCCTAAGATGTAGCAAATATACTTAACGACAGTCAGTTGATAAATCTTCTTGCTGTTGAGCCTTTTTTGTTTTTTATCCACTTAATACTCCTCAGACCTAAATAACTCTGTAGTTGATCGAAATTCATACTAAATCTGTAATTTGATCTTCATAAGTTATCGTAGAATCGCCTATAGGTCGTTTACAATGTTATATTTCACACTTAAGTGTTTACTACATACTCAGTCAATTTTCTATGGACTTATATCATAGGAGCAGATATGTAATAGTGACAAGATCAATAAATCACAAAGTTTTTCCAAGGGCGATGCCCTTCTCTACGAGAAGTGTGAGCTACGCCTACGCTAATTAGATTTTCCGTACAATCTAGTTATAAATAATATTTGTTTTAAAAAATACCATTGCCAACTTACGAGGTTCAACACCTGTAGAAGCTTGAAAGCGAACCGTATTGGAAGTGGTAGAGCCTTAATTCATAATTCCTAATTAAAAAAACAACTCCCTGAAGATGTGGGAGTTGTCATTTTGTGATTCGAGCAGTTTTTCAAACGATTCAGAATGGAGTGATGCCCTTCTCTACGAGATCCGTCTCGTAGAGAAGTGCGGGCTGCGCCTACGCCAAGCAGATAGTAGCCAATATAGCAGCGATGACATAAAATACTCCAACTACCTGTAATTCTGACCAGCCAGTTAGTTCTAAATGATGGTGTAAGGGTGCCATTTTGAAAAGACGTTTACCTTTGCCATCAGGGCCTTTCGTGGCTTTGTAATAACTTACCTGTGCCATCACTGAAAGGGTTTCTACGAAGAAGATACCACTGAGAATGAACAGAGCTACTAAGGTGTTTGTTAATAGCGCTACAGCAGCTAAAGCTCCTCCCAGTGCTAAAGAACCGGTATCTCCCATGAAAACGCGGGCTGGGTTACGATTATGGGCTAAGAAACCTAAGCATCCACCACTTAAAGCAGCACAGAAAACCATCAACCCAGGTGCTGTAGGTGCGACTAAAGCACCTAATGCCAAAAGTGCGATCGCTACTGTTCCTGCTGCCAAGCCATCAATACCATCTGTTAAATTAGTAGCATTACTTTCTGCAACTAGCACAAAACCAGCTAAAGGCCAAAATAGGAATCCTAATGGTAGTGTAAAACTTACCCAAGGCAAAGCAATATTTGTAATATTAGAAGGTTGATTAAACATCAGCCATAGACAAAACACAGCTGCAAAACCTAACTGCAAAGCCAGTTTCGTTGCGGGGGATATACCTTTATTTGATTTCCGGCGCAGAATTTGCCAATCGTCGAGCCAGCCAATTAATCCGTAACTGATTGTCAATGCCGAAACGGCAAGCACATCCGTAGCAAAGTTAGACAATATACAGGCAATTATCACACCTACAGGTACAAAAAATATACCTCCCATTGTTGGGGTGCCTGCCTTTTTTAGATGTGCTTGGGGTCCATCTTCCCGAATTATTTGTCCAGTTTTGAGTGCTTGAAGTAGGGGTATTACCCAATAGCCTACGACACCTGAACCCACCGCACACAATAATAGTGGCAGGGTTAAGGACATACTTTGCCAGGGTAGCCGATTGGCGATCGAATCCAAATAAAATGCTGTTGTAGCTAGCCCTACGGCTAATAAAGAGGCTAGAGCGATTCCAGAAATATTTAATCCTTGCTCAGGAGATAATTTAGCGTCCACAGAAGTTTCCCTTCACTCCACACTTAATAAAACTGAATACCAGGAACTAGGGATACAACCAAGTCCCTAACCTGAAAAGGCTAATCATCAGCGATTCCTATATCGTCATTATCATCAAGGTCGTAGCCAATTCCATCTTCTACACCGATTAAGGAGTCTATTCCTTCTGCGTCATCTTGAAAATCCGGTTCGTGAATGTCACGCGCGATGATCCGACCGTTGGTTTGCAACCAGTCCAACAAAAAGGACTCTAACTTTAGGGGGATGACATCGGCTCGTTGGTTACGGGCTACTTCACGTAATGGAGAGTTCAACATATCAAGTCAGGACAAGAAAAGGTTTACGTAAGTTGACATTTAGAGTCTATCACTTGACATGGATTTATTTAGTTATCTTTTCAACCCTTTGGTTGATAAATCCGCATTCCGATAGAATTTTTTTATTTAATAGACGTATGGCTGACGTCAAGGGATTATTAGTAATTTTTATGGCTCTACACATAGGCGATGAATATCTTGTTTATGCTGATGGAAGGTGAGTGATTTTTGAGGTGACAGGCGATGATCGGAAAAGCGGCTCTTATAGATGCGATCGCACTTACAAATCGCGGTTTAGTGGCGACCGAACTACAGAAACAGGCTATTTTAGCTGCGATCGCCAATTTAGAAGACTTTAATCCTACACCCCGTCCAGTGGAAGCTACTAATTTACTAGATGGCGATTGGCGATTACTATACACCACCAGCAAGGCTCTTTTAAACTTAGATCGTCTACCTTTATGCAAACTGGGTCAAATCTATCAGTCTATTCGGGTAGATACTACCAGTGTTTACAATATAGCTGAGATTTATGGCTTACCTTATTTGGAAGGATTAGTTACAGTTGCTGCTAAATTTGAGCCAGTTTCAGGTCGGCGTGTCCAAGTGAAATTTCAGCGTTCTATTATCGGCTTACAACGTTTAATAGAATACAATTCTCCGGTAACTTTTATCCAACAAATTGAAGCAGGTAGAAAATTTCCGGGGATTGATGTTGTCATAAACAGTGATAAACAACAGGGCTGGTTAGATATCACTTATATAGATAACGATCTGCGGATCAGCAGAGGTAACGAGGGAAGTGTGTTCGTATTGAGGAAAACATAAGTTTGTGCAAAAATACTGGTTGCGAACAAAAGTACACTATAACGTGTACCTTGTCAAGTAGAGTCTAATACAATTTTAAATTTTAGATGTGCTAAGGGAGTGGAGATTGGGGGAGGGAGGATGGGGACAAGGGAGACAAAGGGGACAAGCAGAATAACCAATGCCCAATGCCCCATCCCCAATACCAAATTCAGACAAATAACTTAACAAAGACTCTTGGTGCGACCTTCAGGTTGTAGAGTGAAATCAATTAGCCCTCTAGATTGGCGATTGATAACTATAAAGGGAAAATAATCATGGTTCAACGTGGTTCTAAAGTACGTATTCTCCGCCCTGAATCCTACTGGTTTCAGGATTTAGGAACTGTGGCTTCCATTGACCAAAGCGGCATCAAATACCCAGTAATTGTCCGCTTTGACAAGGTAAATTACTCTGGTATCAATACCAACAACTTTGCCCAGGATGAATTAGTAGAGGTTGAAGCACCAAAAGCTAAAGCACCTAAAAAATAAGCAGCAAAGCTACAAGGGGGTTGTTTGATGCGATGATGAAGGTAAGTCTGAAGTATGAAGTCTGAAACTTTCAGTTCATTCATTCTTCATCCTAGCCTACCTAATCTACGAAAAGCCGTCCTGCGGGTATTTACGGTTTATGTTTGGTAGTACGACAAGTCACCTACGTGTGTCTAAAATACTACCTTATCTCTTCTTTATTAACCCTCAAGTACATCAAAATTGTTTGCTTAATCAGTTTGAATGCCTGAACTTCCTGAAGTTGAAACAGTCCGAAAGGGTTTAAATCAGTTGACCCTCAACCAAGAAATTACGGGTGGAGATGTGTTGCTTGATCGCACCATCGCCTACCCGTTTTCTGTAGGTGAGTTTGTTGACGGAATTACAAAAAATGCGATCGCCTCCGGGGTTGGCGCTGCGATCGCTACTTGGCATCGTCGCGGCAAATATCTCCTGGCCGAACTCTCCCCCTCATCTTCCGGCTGGCTAGGGGTTCATCTGCGAATGACCGGTCAACTACTATGGTTGCATCGAGATGAACCATTACATAAGCACACGCGGGTAAGATTATTCTTTGGAGATCAGCAGGAATTACGCTTTGTTGATCAGCGTACCTTTGGTAAAATGTGGTGGGTTCCGCCTGGTGTTGCTGTAGAAAGTATTATAACTGGTTTGGCAAAACTGGCAGCAGATCCATTTTCACCGGAATTCACTGTCGAATATCTAGCTCTCAAACTCCAAAACCGCCGCCGTCCGATTAAAACTGCGCTACTCGATCAGTCGGTGGTGGCGGGATTAGGTAATATTTATGCGGATGAAGCACTGTTTAAGAGTGGAATTTTACCTGAAACCTTGTGTATAGATTTGCAGTTAAAGGAAATTGAAGGTTTGCGAACAGCCATCATTCAAGTGTTAGAAACGAGTATTGAAGCTGGTGGTACGACTTTTAGTAATTTCCTAAATGTTAAAGGTACTAACGGCAACTATGGTGGTTTAGCCTGGGTTTATAACCGGGCTGGAGAACCCTGTCGAGTTTGTGGCACAGAAATTCAACGGGTTAGGTTAGCTGGGCGATCTAGTCACTTTTGCTCTCAGTGTCAAACGGTACGGGGAGTTAGGAGTTAGGAGAGACGCGATTAATCGCGTCTGTACAGGAGTTTGGAGAGATGACTTTTCTCCTTAAGTCTTAAAAGGCTTACTGGCAAAGGATTTAAGAAACAGTACAGCAAATACGGTACAGTAATTGAAATCGCGTGCTAAAGGTGACAAGCAATGCTAGACTGGTGGGAGAAGAATTTTGCAACCTTAGAACTGGGCGATTACCTACGGTAGGCTTCGCCAACGCCGATTAAATGAGCGTGCAATGTCAATCGGCTATGCTCTCAGCCTTGGATAAGGCATTGCACTGTCAGAAATATTCAGTGGAGCAACTGTACTCAAGAGAGCCTACGAATTTTTGCCAACCCCAAATTTATCTCCTTTGTAGCTTTAATTATTTGGGATTGGAATTATGTTCCCAAATTAACCTACAAGGATTTAGAAAGAAGTTAAGTAAAATTTTTGGCGATATTTCTTCTAGAGACATGGTTAACGGTAGCCATCTAAGTAGTATCAGGTAGTTGCATAGTATAAAAAATAGAAGAGAAGTTTAGGCAAGAGATCAATTTAGTAGTTAAGCTTCCTCCAGAGTCTGAGGCTTTTTGCCATCTAGCAAAGCACTAACAGTCATATCACCCATGACATTGATTGCCGTCCGGCAGCGATCTAAAAACCAGTCAACAGTCAGCAGTAAAGCAATGTACTCCTTGGGTAAGCCAACGGAATTGAATACCAGTGTCATTGTTACTAACCCCGCCTCTGGAATTCCAGCAGCACCAACGGATGCAAAAATCGAAGTTAGAATCACAACTAATTGCTGTCCTAAATTCAAATGTAATCCTAAGACTTGGGAGATAAACAGCGCAGACATGGCTTCGTAAAGGGCTGTACCATCATTATTGAAATTTGTGCCAACTAAAGCGCCTAAAGATGCAGAAGATTCTCTTAAGCCAATTTTAGTTTGTAAAACTTCAAAGGTGATAGGCATTGCTACCGTTGAGGAAGCAGTGGAAAAAGCTGTTAATAGGGCATCAGTTCCGCCAGCAAGAAAGTTGAGAGGCTTTACCCAAGAACCGAGTTTGACTCTGGTGATGTAATAAATAGCTTGTAGTAATAATCCCAAAAGGACTGCTAGAACAAAGGCACCTAATGTTTGAAACGGTGCGAAGCCTTTCTGAGCAATAATTTTAGCCACAACGCCAAAGACCGCAAATGGGACTAAAGCAATTACCCAGTTGAGAATACGAATTACAGACTCAAACAAAATCCCAATTACATCCTCAATTGGCTGATATCCAAGTTTGCCTGCGGCGATTTGTTCAGATTTTAATGCCCGGAGGACAATGCCAAAGGAAAGGGCAATGACAATTAATTGAATTACATTATTATCCACCAGTGGCTTGAGGATGGCTTCGGGCACAGCGCCTTTAATTAGTCCCCAAGGATCGAAACTTTGATTAGTGATTGTCCCGATTGTAGCGGAAAAAGTTAAATGGCTCCAAGTCCCAGGATGGAGAACATTAGCCACTAGTAACCCAATCAATATGGCTACTGTAGTATTAGTTAAAAGTATTACCGCTAGGCGTCGTCCTGCTGTACCAGGAATATTCGTGGTTAAGAAGGTGTGCAGCACTGCCATCAAAATCAAGGGAGTAGCGAGGGTACTTAAAGCTTTCAACACCAATTCTGAGGGGACTGCTAAGTTAGTGATCAGGGCGGCATTGTTGGGACTGGGGTTTCCTGCACCGAGTGCAATTCCTGAGCAAATTGCAAGACCCAAGGCGATAACAATTTGTATTGTCAGAGGAATACGCCCCAACCAGTGACGTTTTTTTTGCGGTGAAGTCACGTTTTCTGTTTTGTAGAAATGATGTAACTATAGCAGTCCTAAATCATATGTGAAAACTGCAACTTCAATGCTGAAGCAAAAACGGAGCATTGAAGTTGCTCCCGGCAGAGACTGTCTAAATTTTCTTCGCACTTTTCAAGCCTGCCATTTGGTACAGTGTAGTTAGTTCACACTTATTCCCTGTTAAACAGATTTTCGGCGTCTTGGCTCATTCCACCTATGCCTTTGTTAACTTCAGTGTTCAGATCGTTATTAATCACTTGATCAACTTCAGTGTTTAGCATTTGCTCAAATCCTTCAGCACCAGGAATGTGACAAGCTACGCCGTCAAGAATTGGGTTGATCAGGTTATCTGCGGTTGTGTCGATTGCTGCATCAACACCGAACTCTCCTGCTTGCTCCGGAAAATTTGGATCTGACATTTTACTCAACTCCCTTTTGAAAATAAGTAATTAAACAACTTGGATATCAAAACTGAAGCATAAATATAGATGCCTCATTTATAAAATTTTAAAATCGGGGTGTCAAGTTGAACGGTACAGACTTGCTGCCGATGGTATTGGTAAACTTCGCTAATTTTATAGACAAGTATTGATAAATGTAGCCAAATGGTTGAGAATGGTTAGATAGGTTGAAAAACAACTATGAAATTATCGGATTACGCTAAATCAATAGGTGTGAGCTATAAAAAGCGATTGCGAATGTGGAAACGGGGAGATTTAAACGCAACTCAGCTAACTACTGGAACTGTAATAGTTAAACTTGCATGACCTCTGTGAGGGTTGGCAGCTTGCTAGAGAGACTTAACGTTGGAGAGACGCGTCTGTACAGGAGTTTGGAGAGACGCGATTAATCGCGTCTGTACAGGAGTTTGGAGTTTTTACTTCTTAGGCACTTACGCAAAGTTACATGCGGTAGGGACAATTCATGAATTGCCTCTAAGAAGAAAATCATTCTTTTGAGTTATTGTTTGCGTAAATCCTACTTCTAACTCGGAACTCTCTTAAAATGCAGATAAAAGAAGTTACAAATTTGAGAGAGGAACTGATGGCAGTTAAAAAAGGAGATATGGTTCGCGCTGTGCGCGAAAAACTAGAAAACAGTCTGGAGGCAAAAGCGAGTGATAGTCGCTTTCCTTCTTATTTGTTTGAAACCAAGGGCGAAATTGTAGATGTCAAAGGTGATTACGCGCTGATTAAGTTTGGGAAAGTACCAACACCTAATATTTGGTTACGTGTGGATCAACTTGAAGAGTTTAAATAATAAAACGCAAAAACAAAAGGCAGTAGTTTTAAATCCTACTGCCTTGATTGCTAATCCAGACATTACCCTATCAAAAGCAACATCACAATATTAGTTTCGCGTTAACGGCGGGAATCCTCATCTGCGGGGTCGCCGTAGGGATCTTCGCTGGCTGGGCGGACGTTGCCAAAGTCCCCTTGGTCTGCGGGATCGCCGTAAGGGTCTTCACTAGCTGGGCGAACGTTACCGTAAGAAGCGATATCTCCGGGATCGCCGTAGGGGTCTTGACTGGCTGGGGTGAGGTTGCCGTAAGATGCCGCCTCTGCGGGATCACCGTAGGGGTCTTCGCTGGCTGGGCGTACATTGCGATCGCGCAATTCAGCATCTTGATCAGCTTGATCGCTGTTCGATCCCAAAAGCAAATCCTTCGCCTTTCGCAAAAAGTCATCTACCATAATCTGTCTCCTGATTTAAGTTCGTGTTTCCGACGTGCGCGATTGGCGTTATCCTCCGGGAAACCCGCTTGAGGTTTACACACGCTTCACTGAGCTAGAGTGTTGGAGCTGCGGATGAAGTTATACCAGTCAGATCGCGACCTGAAGAACTCCCATTATAGCCTTGGAATTCCCGATACTTTTGCGCTTCAGATTCCGGCACTCGAATTCCTTCTTTTGGTGGAGTTACCCAGTGAGCGCGTTTTTCAGCGTCACGGTAGTATACACGCCCGTTCTTGGAAAGGTAGTACTTGCCTTCTGCTCCTTCTTGTGAAGCATTTTTATGCTTGTTGTAGACGTAATAAAGTGCCGCAGCTCCCGCCAAAAGTGCCACTTTTTGCCCTGTACCCAATCCCTTCTTAGCTTCGGTTTGCTTTGCAGCGTTGCGATCGCTCACTGTTCTACCCATACTGTCATCAACAGGTGGTGGTGTTGAAGCGTTTCGAGAACCGCCTCCGCAGCTACTCAGCAAGGGTACCATTAGCAATGCCGAAAGCAGCACTGCAAATAGACGCGAAACTATTTTACGTTCTTTATATATTGTTGTGTTCATCGGATTTCGTCATCACCTGTATTTGCTAAAAGCCTTGCTGTTGCAAAAACAAAGGTGGAATTCCTGTTATTTCGCTTGGGATTGAAAAAACATATACCACTGAATTTACAACTGCACAGCTATAGTGTGTAACTCTCATCATGATCGATTTTCTCAACTATTCCATCCTGCCTTTGACAGAAACTGCATTCATCCTAAGGAAATATATTGTTGATTTTTAGGCATGAATTTACCTAAAACGCCGAAATATTCAGCAATTTCTCGGTTATCTTTTCGGGATAAATAAATTACAAATATACAGCCACTACGATAACTATTGTCAAAAAATACACTTAATATGACATCACAAAATACAGCCCAAACTATAACTCGTCTCCTTTTGGCTTTGTGGGATTTGGGAGGAACGCATCAGGAAGTTAAGAAGGGTCAATTCACTAAGCGAATTGTATCCAAAAGCCAGAAGGTAGCAGATTATCAGGGTATATTCGAGGAATTACAGAGTCAAGGTGCGATCGCAATCTCCAAAAAGGGATATTCTTTGACATCTGGCAAGGGTTTAGAGGTATTGGGTGAGGGTTTGAGAAGTGGCGATTTTAAGTTTGAAGGGACGATTGTCGGTACTTGGGCGGCGAATGCGTTGGTGAGGTGGATTAGTCAGATTGATGTGGCGGTGGCTGGTGCAGATGTACTAGTTAATGGGAAAAGTGCGATCGCGGAGCTTTCCGTTGGCGTCGCGTCTCGAAGAGAAGGAATCGCTTCTTACGACGAGTTTAAGTCGGTGGCGTTGGAAGTCTACAACAAGCTGAACCAAAACTACAACCTAGATGATCTGGTGCCAATTTATCGTATCAGGAGAGAAATAGGCGATCGCGTTAGTCGTACAGAGTTCAGTGAGTGGTTGCTGGAAATGCAGGAGAAAGATATTTTACAACTTCAAGGTGGAAGTTTACCAGACAACGACCCAGGCAAACTAGAAGATTCGGTAACTACTGAAGTCAGTGGACTGCGTTGCTATGCCAAACTTTTAAACTAATCCACCAATTTTTGTAATTTTTGATAATTCTCTCCTAGCCCTCATACACAACTAGTTCAAATCTATGTCTAACGATTTAATTAATGTTATCAGCAAAAACAACCCATTTCAGGGACGCTTAGTAGTTAGAGATCAGAATGTTTGGGGACAAGGTTTTCCTGATGTACCATCTTTAAATTCTCATGCTTCTGATGCTGTTTATGACGCAGTTGAAAAAGTTCGTAGCGGACAAAGGAAAGTAGTTGGTATTACAATTACAGCAGAAAGAGGTTTAGGAAAAAGCCATGTTATCGGACGAATTCGCCATCAGTTACAAGTTGATGGTAGCGCTTTATTTGTTTACATGAGTCAGTGCAATAACCTAAACCGTATCAAAGCAGAATTCTTAACTACTCTAGCCAATAGCCTTAAACAAATAGGTAGTCAAGGTGTTAGTCAATGGCAGTACCTAGCAACAGTTTTAATTAATGAAGCTTTTAACAAAAACTATACACCTCAACAGCTAATAAATCAATTTCCTGGGGCATTAGTCAAAAATCCCAAGGTGGTTGAAGTATTACGAGATAACGTGCTTGGTATCAAGCGTGATCTAGAAAACCCTGATATTATTACAGCAATTTTATGGACACTATCTCCTGATCCAGCTTATGAAGTCTTTGCTATTAGATGGCTTGCTGGTAAGAGCCTACCACAGGTCAAAGCGGATGCAATGGGTTTAGCCAATGTGAGTGCAGATGATAAAGAGGCTGAATCTTTCTCTACAGCGCGGCAAATTCTCAACTTAATTGGTGATTATAAACCAATAGTAGTTTGTTTTGATGAAATGGAAACTGACCACTGTAATGAAATAGGATATACTGGACGACAAGTAACTGCCATTTTTGCTAAAGACTTATGCGACAAAATTAAGCGTGGCGTTTTACTAACTTCTATCTTTCCTGATCACTGGATTAATGAAGTTAAAAGATTAGGAAATGCTGATTCGGTTGTAGATAGAATTGGAGAGCAAGTTATTGAACTAAAGTATCTCAATTCTGATGATGTTATTAATTTAGTTTCTCGATGGCTTGAAGAGTTTTATCAAGAAAATGCTTTAACACCTCCTCATGCACTTTACCCATTTGATGAACAGAAGCTAAGAGCATTAGGTAAAGAAAGACCAATAGTTAGAAAAGTTTTGAAATGGTGTGCTGACAATTTTAAATTTCCTGATGATAACGGAGGAATAGTCTTAGATATAGTAGAACCTGCTTATAATCAACAAATATCTGCTTTAGAAAATACCATACAAGATTATATGGAAGATAAAGCAACTCTTGCTCAAGCACTCAGATTAGGATTTAGTGCAGTCATTGGTGAAACTATAGAGAATGTACAAATTGAAAAAGTTGTCGATATTAAAGTAAAAGCTGCTGATAGAGGCTATCTGGACTTTAAAATTGTTGGCAACGAAAATGGTAAAGATGTCAAAATTGGCGTAGCTGTTCTGCAAGAGTCTGGGGGCTTATTCGTCCAAGCTACATTGAAACGGTTAACTCGCTACAAAGATTTTGATTTAACTCGTGGTTGTTTAGTTCGCTCTAAACAAATTAATAAAGGTGCTGCTAAAGCGCAAAAGTATTTAACTGAGCTTTTATCAACTGAGTTATGTGGTGAATGGGTATTATTAAAACCTGAAGATATAAAACCACTTTTAGCATTACATTTTGTCATAAAAGGTCGTGAAAATGATGAGTTAAGCGAAGACCAAATTATAGATTTTATTCGCAAAAAGCGGATAGCAATTGATAATTATCTTATCCGTGAAATTCTCAGCGACCCATCAGGACAAGTTCCTGAAGATGCAATTGATGAAGAAAATGAAAGTGGTAATATCACCTTAACAGAGGTTGGAGATGTAGTAAACGTTGGTTCAGATGATTTATTCCAGAAATAATGATTAATACAGCTTTACGTTTACCAGCACCAGAAATTGAGGCGTTGTTGCAAGGGAGAATAATTGCAGTAATGCCTAATAAATTTATTACTCCGGGACGAGAATTTGCTCTTTGTCCAGCAGATGCGTCAATTAATCTACTACCAGTTGAAGAGTACTATCGCTCAAATTTCTTACCTATTGCCCAAAGTACATTCGCAGAACTAAATAGTCAGGGTGTTTTAATACAGCCTCAGCAAATGAGCTTGCTTTCAGATGAGGAACAGTTAAAACTACCCCTTTTAGCTTATGAAACAGTTTTAGTTAAAGGCTGGGCTAACTGCAAACTGTGCCAAATTATAAACAATGCTCAATCTTTGGTTGCTTTATCACACCTAACTATTTGGACAAAAAAAGGTTTACAGGAAATATTAACGCAAAGGCATAATATTTTTTTGGCATATCTGCGAGTATATCAGTTGCCTAAATCAATTGAAGTTGCGATCAAATCGAATAGTCTGTTTATTTCATTACCACAGTCTCTCAATGTTTCTGAAGCTAAACCCGTATTAAACGATCGCACCTTCGCCCAACGCAAACGCCAATTAGAAAAGCTAGAACCCTGCCTACATCCTGAATTGGAAGAATTGCAGAGTGCGATCGCATCCTTAGCCATTAGCCAACCAGCAGCGAAACAATTAGACGATGATATCAAAGTATTTTTGGGTTGGAGTAGTGACAAGCTAATTAAGCAACCCGATCCAAATTTAGCTTGGATAAATGATATTGCAAAATTAGGCGATCGCAGCATCGAACAAGACGATAAAAAAAGCAACTACCAAGCTGGTACAGATTTTGAAAACATTGCACGTCAAAGTCTGGAGTTTTTAGGCTTTAAAGTTGAAAGTGCTTTCAAAGGTGGTGCTGGAGGCTTAGATTTATATTGTTCAAAACCTTACCCTATTGTTTGTGAGTGTAAAGCGGGTAAGCTTATTCCTAGTCGTACTGTTGAGGAACTACTCAAACTAGGCGGGATGCACTTAGGTAAAACTCAAGTATTAACTTCAGCTAAGTTAGTAATTGGCCCTGGTAATCCATCGACAGATACGCTAAAAGCTGCTAAAGAATGGGAAGTAAGTATTATTAATGCTATGACTCTACAAAAGCTAGTTGAATTTAAAGCCAAATATCCAGGTGCTATTAACTTAGTCGAATTACAGAAATATCTAGAACCGGGGCAAATTGACTATAAAATTAATGAATATATTGATAAAGCCGAGAGAGAGATTAAATTGCGATCGCACATTATCCAGCTTGTCAAAAACTATTTAGAAAACTCAGGTATAGAATCTGCTGGTGTTGAAGCTTTACATGGTGCATATTTCGGCTCCCATCCGCCACAGCGAATACAAACACCAGAAATGCACGAAATTTTGATTGAACTTTCCTCACCATTAACAGGCTATTTAGGACGAATTAAGGGTAGTGATTGGAAGAGCGATCGCTTTTACTTTCTCCGCGATTTAATTATTAACTGAATATAGTACAATATATCTCTTTTCTTAGAGGATGTCTGAGAAGTATCAAATATTTGCTGATCCCCCCTTATTTGGAGAGATAATATGTTGTTTCATCCTTGTGCTTCTCTTGCTTGGCGCAGTTTTTCTCGCAGTTGTTCAACTACAACATCTCCATCAATACCTTCCCCTCTATCCAGTTGCTCAATAGCAACCTCAACTTTTTCGCGTGTTTCTCCAACCCACTGCTGTTTAACTTTATTTTACGGTAAATTTAAGGCGATCGCTTTTACTTTCTCTGCAATTTGCCAATTAACTAAAGATAGTGCGATCGCAGTTATCCCAAAGTCAAAATATTAGTCTTACTGCCAAAAGCACCTTGAATCATATTGTGCCAGTGGCTCCACTTTCATTCAGACAAAAAACGCAGTGTTTAGCATTTGGGTACTTCTGAAGCGCTTTTTTATGAGCCACTTCTATATCTTCATCAATGAAGAAATTTCCGCTATCTGGTTCAATGGCAATATACCAGCCATAGTTTTTTTCAATATATTCTGGACGCACCCGCTCAAAAATTGCCCGACAACGCCGAGAAAATATCTCCTGTTCAGCTTTGCGTCTAGCAAGTTCTTCTGGTGGTAAAGTGCGTTCTGGAAAGATTCTGCCTCGACGTGCAGGTTGTTTTGCAGTTGATTCAGTCATAGTAATTAGCCCCATTTGTTAGTGCTGTCTTAACTTCGGTATCTTTAATTATGAATTGAATACATAACAGTAAAGCATCCTAGACAAAAGATATACTTTCTATCTAGGATGCTTCACAAAAAAATTGTTGCTGATACAACAATTATGGACAAAATATGATATTCAAACTAGAGCTATCAGCTAGCAGAAACAGTTAAACTACCGGGTTTCTGAAGATCACCTTGCAAAACCACACCTCGCTGATTGGCGTGGATATGACGCAAAATCTTGTAAATTGCCTCAACTTGCTCTGATGCGCCTGCCTTAGAAGCGAGTTCGTCAAGAGAAAGGGGAGTTTTTTCTTTTTGTAGCACTGCTACGACTCGTGTTTGCAAGTCGAGAATGGTGGCGGCAGCTTTTTTGCCAGCTTCTACCCCTGGCTGATGGTAGGCGTTGACGTTGATCAAACTAGCGTATAAACCAACAGCGCGTTCATACAAAGCAATTAATGCCCCGACAGTTCGGGGGTTAACTTGGGGAATCGTGACTGTAATCGAATCGCGGTGATTTTCATAAAGCGCTTGTCGGGTTCCTTGGAGAAAACCGGAAAGATAATCGCCTGATGTAACTCCCGGATCTATTTCAGTGGATGGCCCCTGACGATCTTCCAACACTTCGATGAAGGTAGCAAAGAAATTCGCTACACCCTCACGCAACTGCTGGACATAAGCGTGTTGATCTGTTGAGCCTTTATTGCCATAAACGGCGATGCCTTGATGGACAACGTTACCGTCTAAGTCTTTTTCCTTACCCAAGGATTCCATCACTAGCTGTTGCAAATAGCGACTGAATAAAAATAAGCTGTCCTTGTAAGGTAGAACAACCATATCTTTTTCGCCCTTTCCATTGCCAGCAAAGTACCAAGATAAGGCGAGTAAGGCTGCTGGGTTGTTTTTCACATCTGGGACGCGGGTAGCGTCATCCATTTCTTTTGCACCATCTAGGATGGCACGAACATCAATCCCCTGCAATGCTGCTGGTACTAGCCCCACAGCAGACATTTCTGAAGTGCGTCCTCCTACCCAGTCATACATCGGAAATCTGGCCAGCCAACCTTCATCTTTGGCGAGCTTGTCGAGGTTGCTATCAACACTAGTAATAGCTACCGCATACTGGGCAAATTCCAAATTGTGTCCGGCGTAGGCTTTTTTAACTTCAATCATGCCGTTGCGAGGTTCTGGCGTCCCCCCAGATTTGGAGATTACCAATACCAAAGTGCTGGCGAGGTTGTTTCGCACATGATTGAGAATGCGATCGATTCCTGCCGGATCGTTGTTATCGATAAAGTGAAGTTTCAGGGGCGGAAAATCAGGAGCGAGGGCTTCGGCGACGAATTGGGGTCCGAGCGCGGAACCACCAATGCCAATGGAGATAATATCGGTAAAGCGGCCTGCTCTGGGAGGATGAATCGCACCTGTTTGGACTTTTTCCGCAAAGGCTTCGATTTGTTCTAGGGTTTGGACAATTTCTTGTGTAAGTTCTGGAGTTGGCGCTAAATCAGGATTTCGCAGCCAGTAGTGTCCAACCATGCGGTTCTCATCGGGATTTGCGATCGCACCCTTTTCCAGTTGAGCCATATCCGCAAACGCCTTGTCAAACTTCGGCTGCAACGAATCCACAAAGGCATCATCGAACTGGATTCGACTCACGTCTAAGTACAGTCCCAATCCCTCGTGGAAATATAACCAGTTTTGGTATCGTTGCCAAAGTGCCCTAGCATCCATAGGGAAATCTCAAATAAAGTGTTATTTCAAAAACTAGTTTAATGGAAGGTTACGGCAATCCCTGCCTAGCCTTATACTGTTTACAGTTTTAAGTATTCGTTAACTCCTCTTTTTAAACATCTGGCATAGGGATGACACGCAGAAATTTTACAATTTCACCCCTGATTTCTATACCAATCAGATAATTATCAACGGTGAAGCGGTGAAAAATGCCTTCACCATCAAGCTGTCGTAGTTCTTTTAAATCAGTCATCTGCCACTTTTGCGCTAACTTACTAAAGACAAAATCATGCACCCGCTCGTAGGCGGCAGGTTCTAAGTTCTTTAGGTCTAGCAAAAAAGACCTTGCATAGCGTATTTCCAGAGTCACTAGACGTTACCTTAACCAAAACTTGACGGTCCCCACTGGCATTAGCGAAAAAGCGCTGCTGAATCAGAAAAACATCAACAGTCTTAGCGCTTCTTCACGGGTTAAGATATCCCACGGTTGCTGCGATCGCTTGACTTGTTGTATAGCTTTGAGCATATAAAAGTCACAATGTAAAGCTTCGAGAACGTTCCAAATGTCTTGCAAATCCTCATCGCCTAACTGTTCGATTAAGTGATGCATTCTAAGTCGTAGCAAATTCATACGTTAATTATTCCCTTCTGGAAACACCAACAATAAATAGTATTCCCAAAAAATTAGCTCCACTCAAGCTACGCTAAAATTTATTGCCTACTACCAGAGGAGAGAGCTTGCAAGTTTCCGAGAGCTTGACGATTGAATCTCTGAGCTTGGCGATTGAACTTTTGAGCTTGGCGATTGAACCTCTAAGTTTAACTCCCAACTCCTAACTCCCCACTCCCCACTCCAAAACATGGTTGAATATCTCATTTTCTTAGCAATTTCTACAGGAATTTTCGCTTTATTCGCACTCGGACTAAATTTGCAATGGGGCTTTACAGGGTTAATTAACTTTGGTCATATTGCTTTCATGACGCTGGGAGCATATACAACTGTGTTGTTAAGCTTAAAGGGTGTTCCCCTAGTGATATCGGCAATAGCTGGGGCAATTGTCGCCGCCTTGTTGGGTTTAATAATTGGTTTTGCGACTTTACGCTTACGGGAAGATTATCTGTCAATTGTCACTATTGGTACAGGCGAATTAATTCGTTTGGTGGTAAATAACCAGGAATTACCTGTGGGTGATACCTGGATTTCTGGGGCGTTTGGTGTGCAAAGTTATCGCATACCGCTATCCACAGAGCCGAATTTGTTTATCAGATTTCTGATGATTGGGTTGTTAACGCTACTAGCTACTGTAACTTTTTTTACGTTGTGGCGATGGATTCGTACTACCCAAATATCTCGGACTACTGATTTAGGGCAAAGGATGACTAGCAAGGAAGAATTCGGATCACGCTTGGGTGTGGGAATTGTGTTAGCAGTTTTGGCAGCAGCGATTTATATTTCTGGGGTAATCGGACTGTATAATTACAACCCAAAAGCGGGTTTAATGCTAGTGTTGCTGCTGGTTTTAGCATTTGTATACTGGCGCTTAGAAATTTTGGTGCGATCGCCTTGGGGTAGAATTCTTAAAGCGATCCGCGAAGATGAAGAAATTCCCAAGGCACTAGGAAAAAATGTCTTTTGGTATAAATTACAATCTCTCATGCTTGGAGGTGCGATCGCGGGTATCGCTGGTGCTTTCTTCGCTTGGCAACTCAGCGCCATTTACCCGGATAATTTCCAACCGCAACTAACATTTGATACTTGGATCATAGTAATTTTAGGCGGTTCTGGGAATAATGTTGGCACAATCTTAGGTGCGGTGATTTTCTTTGCTTACGATGCGGTGACGCGGGAAGTCTTACCCAGAATTGTTCCTCTTGATGAAGCACGTTTGGGTGCATTTCGGATCATGGTAATCGGACTAATTTTAATGATACTGATGATTTGGCGTCCTCAAGGTATTCTAGGGAAAAAGGAGGAACTCACTCTTGGTAAATAACCAGTCATCGCCACTTCCCCTTTTGGTAGCCACTGGACTTTCTAAAAGCTTTGGTGGTATCAAAGCAGTTAATGAGGCAAAAATCGAAGTTCCTAAAGGCAGCATCACAGGTTTGATTGGCCCCAATGGTGCTGGTAAAACTACTTTATTTAACTTACTCTCAAACTTCATCCGCCCCGATAAGGGACGAGTGATTTTTGACGGCGAACCTATTCACAACTTGCAACCATATCAAATCGCCCAGCAGGGAGTAATCCGCACTTTTCAGGTTGCACGAACTCTCTCGCGGTTGTCGGTGTTAGAAAATATGCTGCTGGGGGCGCAAAAACAAACGGGTGAAAATTTTTGGCAGGTGCAGTTAAAACCGCACGTTGTCGCTAAAGAAGAAAAGCAACTCCAAGAGCGAGCAATGTTCCTATTAGAATCAGTGGGTTTGGCAAAAAAAGCACAGGATTATGCTGGTAGCTTGTCTGGTGGACAACGCAAGCTACTAGAAATGGGACGGGCGCTGATGACTAATCCCAAGTTAATTTTGTTGGATGAACCAGCAGCTGGGGTGAATCCGAAATTAATTGATGATATTTGCGATCGCATTATCACTTGGAATCGTCAAGACGGGATGACCTTTTTGATTATTGAACACAATATGGATGTGATTATGTCATTGTGCGATCGCGTTTGGGTACTTGCCGAAGGACAGAATTTGGCTGACGGTACACCCGCAGAAATTCAAAGTAATGCCAAAGTTTTAGAGGCGTATTTGGGAAAATAAACTTAGATGAAATATACAATATTAATTCAATGGTCAAATGAAGATGAATGTTATGTAGTTTCATTACCTGATTTCCCGGATGTGATGCAGCCTTGTACTCATGGAGAGACTTATGAGGAGGCTTTGAAAAATGCTCAGGAAATTTTACAAATGTTAATCGAATCTTACTTAGAAGATGGTCAGGCTTTACCAGACCCACAAATATTAGGTAAGTCTTTAAAAGTGGCTTAGTTGTCACTTGGAACCGTTAAGACAGTATGACTTTTCTGATTATTGAACACAATATGGATTATGTCATTGTGCGATCGCGTTTGGGTACTTGCCGAAGAACAGAATTTAGCTGACGGTACACCCGCAGAAATTCAAAGTAATGCCAAAGTTTTAGAGGCGTATTTGGGAAAATAGAAGTTTTTGAACCTCACACGACTAAAAGTCGCGTGATTCCTGCTTCAACGATCTCTGCCTGAATTACTCCAGGTCTTACAAGTTCTCCACAGGCGTTTT
>NZ_JBTYKD010000055.1:0-9958 GCF_054880495.1 Nostoc sp. | reverse complement strand
TTCTCTGTATAGATTCTGATATGGATTTTTTCTAAAACTCTTAACCATACCACAAAATAATTATGCAAGAGGTCTATAACAGCTTATTATCCTTAACCCAAGCGTATTGCCTTGATCTACCTCCGTGGATTAATCCAAAATCAAGGGTTTTTCTAACCCCGACAGCTATGCATCCTTACTCCCAAGTGGAGGCATCTCGTAGCAAATTAGGAATTTCCCCTTGAGATAAGGGAAACTCTAGCAAGGTTTCTCTATAACCCAAATACCCAGATTCAGCAAAGGACAAAAGCATTCTCGAAAGTGCTAGCCAAACCTCCGGTTCGTATTCCCAATCACGATAACGCGAAGCTTTACCGGCAATTGAACGTAGCGCCCAGAAATATGAATTTCTCACTACAGAGCCACCTTTCTTAAACTCTGGCAAATCTTCGTGGTGGATAAAAAGTATTTTATTTTCTATTTTGGCTCTCATAGCAATTTGAGATTTTAGATTAAAGGTAAATCTTAAGTAGGGCGGATTACGGCTTTAGCCTAACGCACCATGTTGTATGGTGGTGCGTCGTCTTTACCAAAAAACTGTTTCCAGAATCTAAAACAATACTATTTATTCCAATAATGTAGAGACTTTGCAATCACAAAATCTCTACATTTAATACCTAAAAATTGGCGCTTAAACCCAGACGAAAAGTGAATCCAGGGCTATATATGCGATTAACTCGTTCATATTGCTCACCGAGTAAATTTTCTAAATAAACTGTTAGTCCTAAATTGCTAGTTAGAGGTATACAACCGCTCAAATCGAAATTCACAAAAGATGGCGCAAAGTCTGTAGGCTTATCACCAGGGTTAGCAAAGATCGATCTACGAGCGCCACTATTGTAAGTAACATATAAGTTAGCTTGCCAACCTGCATTTTGATAACCCACACCAGTTTGAAGTACAGAATAGGGAATCAAACCTAACTGTAAACCTTTTTCTGAGCCTGTTTTTATTTGTGAATCTGTATAAGTATAGTTGAGGAAAGTTGACCAGCCAGCCGCAATTTTTAATTGCAAAGCTGCCTCTAAACCATTGGTATCTACTAGCCCAATGTTTGCCCATTTTCCGGCGATAACTCCCAAGCGATCGCCTATACTACTACCAAAGTAAGTAAACTGTCCAATCAGATTTTCCGAAAAATTGACATCTACCCCCGCACTCCAAGTAGAGCCAGTTTCCGGTCTTAAATCAGGATTAGGGTCCCAACCATGAACTGTATCATAAATATACAACTGATCTAACCCAGGATTGCGTTGTCCCCCTGCCCAACTTCCCCGCACTGCTACTATCGGTGTGACGGCATAACGTAACCCAACACTAGGGTTAAGATAATTTCCAAACTGGCTATCAAAGGTTTGCCTTAGCCCTAAATCTATCAGAAAATTCTCGCCAATATTCCAAGTATTGACAGCAAATAAAGCTGTATTAAGCAAACTCCTATCTTCAGTTCCGTTTTTGGCAATACTAGTAGGATTTGTACTCAAAACATCACCGGTCAAGTCGGTGTTTTTCAAATCTAATCCCCAGCGCAATTTATTATTAGAAGAAACTTTCCACTCATGCTCGACTCTGGCTGTAAGTTGTTGTGTATCTAAAGCTCCTGTACGGTAAAATGCTCCTGTAGGTCCGTATGTGCTGAAATAATCTTGGTTATAACCAATTGAGGTTGTCAAATTGGAGCTTTCCCCATTACCTAGCCGAGTTTTCCAAGATAAGCCAACGTTTAAACCATCGTGGTCTAATCTATCTCTTTGGAGAGGGAATCCAAAATAAATTAAGCCGCGACGACTGCTGAGTTTAGTAACATCTAAATTCAAAGAATTTTTCTTATCTAAATCTAGTCCGATGCTACCAAAGTAGGTACTTGTAGCTGTGTCTGCATTTGATAAAAACCCCTGATTATCACGATTTGCTGCACCTACGGGGACGCGGTAACGGTTATCTGTAAAGAACCTCTCAAAGCTAAAGTTGTACTTGACATTATCAGATGAACCACCATAGCTCACCTGTTGATTATTTAAACTCAATGAGCCAAATTCTGCACTAGCGCTCAATTTAGGTTTGCCATAACCTTGTTTCGTGATGATATTCACAACTCCCCCAAAGGCTGATGAACCATACAATGCGGAGGCTGTGCCGCTATATAATTCCACTCGTTCAATAGCCTCTACGGGGATACTATTTAAGTCAGTTCCACCATGATAAGTGTTGACATTATTGTTAATTGGTCTGCCATTAATCAAAAATACAGATTGATTAATTGAGGCTCCCCGATAGTATGTACCTGTGTGAGTATCTGCACCATGACCTACATCATTGATCGCAAAACCAGGCATTCTTTTCAAAATATCGGCTAAACTTGTAGCGCCCTGCTTTTGAATTTCTTCTTGATCAATTACGTAAGTTGGAGTAGATTGAGGTAGGTTGTCTGGTTCTGCGATCGCTTCTATGGAAATGTCTGGATCATCGCTCGGAGTTTGCTCTGTTTCTGGCTGATTCTCTGGGTTAATTTGACTCGGTGTAGATTGTTGAGTTAATAATTCGGCATTAGTGGTGGGTAGCTCGATTTCACTCAAACTCGGAATAGCTGAAATGAATTGGGTTGATTTATCAGTATTTATCTGCTTAATTTCACTCTCAGCAGCAAAGCTAGGAAACGATATCAATAAACTCGGTAAAGCAACTTTTAGCAACAAAAAATTCTTTTTCACGTTCTCTTTCACAGCTAGTAAAAATAGTCACCACGTAGGATTGTTGCTCTAATAGTAAAATCATGTCAAAAGACATACTGTCATATTTCCCCAGTTCAGATGAGACTGTTGGTCAATTTACAATGGCTTAAACCTATGACAGATGTGGTTCAAATACATGAAAACTACTGTAATTAATATTACATTAGCAAAATAATGCTTGCACTCATCGGGCACTCAAATGAGGTTCACTCCGTCACAATTAGCCATCATGGACAAACTTTAGTTGAAGCCAGGTAGTTGTGAGAAAACAATTAAGATACAGCAGTTATAGGACTTACGCATTGACAAAGAATACCAAATATGTATCAAGTGAAAACCCACATCTTTCGTAGGGGTTTAGCATGCTTTATCCCTACAGCATCGTCTATTTACGATCAAAGGATAATTAAGAAAAGCCTGAAACAACCTATTTTTTTAAAGCACATTACGATGAATTTGTACAGTGCGTAAGTCCTAAGTTAGTATAGGAGAACAACGTGAAAATAGCGATTATTGCTAAAACATTCATTACATCCATCGGTTTGTTAGTCTTATTTCCCCCAAGTCAAGTATCGGCTCAACTTATACCGCAACCTTGGGTTTCAGTCGGTGGAAAAGATGGTGATATAACTTATGCAGTAGGGGCTAGGGCTTTTAATTTTGGGGTTGAGCTAGGAGCTGGCCCTGATGGTGCTACGGGAGTAGATGTTTTGAAATTTATTAGCTTACCTGTCATTTCACCCTATGTAGGAGTTGGACTTTATTCAGAAGATAAAGGTGTTGCAATTTCAGGTGGCGTTCAGGTACGTGCTACTGATAAGGTTTTTGTTGGTGCTGGTTACAATTCTATTCGTGGCTTTAACGGGCAACTGGGAATAAGATTTTAACAGTTATTAGTTAAGTGAATGGCGAAGCGAAATAAAGCAATTGCAAAGGCTGGAATAGTATGATGGTGGTTTTGCACTACCAATGGTATAAGAGATGATGCGTGAATGGTACAGAAACAGCTATCTTAGCAGCTACGCAAATTTTTGCAGGTAGCTCTCCTTGGATGGCTGATTTCTTTTAAGGGGAGTAGGGAGTAGAGATGCGATTAATCGCGTCTGTACAGGAGTGGGGAGTAGAGACGCGATTAATCGCGTCTCTACAGGAATGGGGAGTAGAGACGCGATTAATCGCGTCTGTACAGGAGTTAGGAGTTAAAAGTTTTCCTTATCTCCCTTATCTCCCTTATCTCCCCACACCTGAGTTACTAACTCAAATTACTAGTTAGTTCAGGAAATTTCGAGTGCCAGCACCACCATTCCTACCAACGGCAGGAATTTCCAGTAGGCTATCTGTAGCGTTGCCAGTACCATCATTGGTAACAGAGGTAGAGTTACCCGGATGTCCATTAGTGACGAACAGTTGCGGATGATCAAAGGGCGCTTTGTCATGGAGAACTCGCTCATCGGTGAGTCCTTTTAAAAAGGCGACCAATTGCTGTTTTTCCACTGGTGACAGATTCAGGGGGGGAAGAACTCCAAAGTCACCACCACGACTGTAAAAATCAACCACTTGCTCTAGAGTCGCCTGACCTCCGTTGTGAAAGTAGGGAGCAGTGAGTTCCACATTGCGAAGCCCAGGTGCTTTGAAAGCTCCGTCTGCAACTACGCTCTCATTTAAATTCAACGGTGGAGTCAGGATAGGGGGGTTTTCGCCCAGGAGATTTTTAAATGTCCCTAGTTGAGCCAACCGTGCCTCCGAGAGTGGATTACCTGGGCCATTAGCAGATAAACCGTCACTACCACCCAAACCGGGATCGTCCGTGGCAGGTCTGACGCCAATCTTGAAGAAGCCAGTGTCTTCAGGGGATTTTGCACCGAACGGCACACGTCCGATTCGTCCGGTTTGAGCTACGTTGCTCACCGAAGCACCTGTTAATTCCAACCCACTATGGCAACCGATGCAGCCCTTGCCCTCGAATAGTTTCTTCCCTTGTTGCTGCTGCACGGTGAGGGCGTTGGTGTTTCCTTCCAAGAAGCGATCGTAGGGTGTATCGTCAGCAATGAGTGTAGCTTCGTACAACTGAATCGCCAACCCGAAGAAGAGCGAGAAGTTATACTCCAACAGCGTGTACTCACTGGTTTGGGAAGAGTTATCAGGTGTGTTGACAAAAGTCCGTCTACCTTGAGCATCAACTTGGATGAGTTGATTAGAGTTCCACCACACCGGCTTGAAGGCATTTTGAACCAGCTGTTCGTAGGTTTTATCCTTCAGTCCGGGTTGAGGCCATTTACTGTTTGCACCTAAAACACTGTCTTGTGGATGCACAAGCTGTTTGCCTAGCGGTCTGAGGCTAGATAACTTTTGCGCCAGTATTCGGGGGAGCTTTGTACCGCTAAGTGACGCAATATTTTGCAGCAGTCCGCTGAGAGATTTTGTGTTGCCAATTTGCGCGACATTATCACCAATTTGTTCAACGGAACTGAGTAGTGGTCCGAGCGAAATATCTGGTATCAGATTGCTGACAGATCCTCCGTTGTTAACTTGCCCGAACTTATCACCAATTTCTTGAAAAGTACGACCATCAGAGGACAACTCGGTGGAACTGAGTGGCGGCCCGACCGCCTGAGAAGCCAAAGACGAATTATTCAGACTGATTTTGACAAATTCGAGCTGGTTGGGGTTTTGTGCTTTGACAACAAAGGCGTTAGGATCTCTTAAACCGAAGGGATTCACCCCATTAAAGATGTTTTGCGCCCTTCCGTTCCAGAAGTTGCGGAAGTTAAATGCTGCATTAATTACGGTTGGCGTATTGCGCGGCTGGACGCGGCGCACATTCGTACCTTTGACATTAAACACCGGATCAGGTTCGTTTATTACTTGGTCTTGCGCACTACCAGGTGTGACATTAACAAACTTCGTATTGAAGGCTCCTTGAGATGAGCTAATATCGTTACGGTCAGATACAAGAGTCGTAGGATCATTGGGGTTCGACAGCTTGTGAAAGGGAAAATCTCCCGGTTTTAGCTGGTAGTTTGGTGCGCCACCTACATCAAAAGCTGTATCTGGATTCGCTGTACCATCGGCGTTGACCCGCAAAAGCCCAGGATTAATCTGATTTTTGGATCTATTGTCGGCTCCAGCATGGAAGTGACAACTAGCACAGGAAGTCTGTCCGTCGCTCCCAACCTGCATATCCCAAAAAAGAGTTTTTCCTAACTTGATTGCAGCTACTTTATCTTTTACGAAGTCTCCAAGATTGTTAGGCTCTGGAACTGATACGCTCTTGAGCGAAACTGGAGGCGACGCCGTAACCTGCGCCGATACAGTATTTCCAGCTATTACTGCAACCATAATAATGGCAGCAATTGTTATAGTCTTTAAAAATCTTGATCTCAGGTAGTTAAGCTGGCCAGTTCTGAATCTCCACCCTTGGTGCTTTATTTTTGTCATTAAAGATTTGAGCAAAAATCGACCTTTTGAGGTCAGTAGCAAGTAAGTTGATAAGCCAGTAATAAAGGCTACTAAGCTTATTATGGGTATGATCCCCATAGTTTTTTGTGATAAAATAACATTGGAAAAGATTATACATTTATGAACAAGTTTTAAATTTATTATTCATGTAAAGTAATTACGTAATTTACGAATTTTATGTAAACAAAAAGCACCATAAACTACAAACAAATTCAGGAGGGTAGGTAAGCTATTTTACATTTAGCTGGCATTAACTAGGGTGTTAAGATGCTGAATACACAAGAGTTTTATAAAATTTAGATATATCTTGGCTTATTATCAGCCCTACTTTGAGTAGGATATTTGAATGTCACTACATCAAAGTTCTGGTCAGTGGCGCTTAGGGCTAGCCTTATCGCTATTGACGGTCTTATTATGGGGAATTTTACCTATTGCTTTGACGGTAACTCTTGAAGCAGTTGATGTCTATACCGTCATTTGGTTTCGCTTTTTGGTATCTTTTTTACTACTTGCTATGTATTTAGGAATACGTGGTAAATTACCAAAGTTAGAACAATTGCGTTCTGCTTCTTGGAAGTTGTTAGCGATCGCTACACTCTTATTAGGCATTAATTACTTTCTGTTCATGCAAGGTTTAGCACTAACATCGCCTGCTAACGCTGAAGTTCTGATTCAATTATCTACCCTTTTATTAGGTCTGGGAGGGTTAGTGATTTTTAAAGAACGTTATCGGCTGTATCAATGGATTGGTGTAAGTGTAATGACTTGCGGTTATCTTTTATTTTTTCGTGAACAATTAACAAATTTAATTACAGCGCATAGCACATATATACTAGGTACTGTCCTGATTGTGCTAGCAGCAGCAGCATGGGCTATTTATGCTTTGGCACAAAAGCAGTTATTACAATCTTTATCTTCCCCTAGCATCATGTTGGTTATTTATGGGGGCTGTGCTTTATTATTCACTCCTCTAGCTAGAGTAAAATCACTTTTTCTACTTGATTCTTTACATTTAGGAATGTTGATTTTTTGCGCTTTGAATACTTTAATCGCTTACGGTGCTTTTGCGGAATCATTAGAACATTGGGAAGCATCACGAGTGAGTGCAGTATTAGCTTTGGCTCCCATTGTAACATTAATATTACTTGGAGTTTTATCTATTATTGCACCTTCTTTGACATCCCTAGAACACTTAACTTTCACAGCAATATTAGGAGCGGGTTTAGTAGTCACAGGTTCAGTAGCGATCGCCTTGAGGAAAGCTAATTAATCGAAATGATTTTCAGGATTTTTACGGGGTTTTTCATCTAGTGGATTCGTGCCATATTCAAAGCTACAACATAAATACTGAGGCAGAGTATTTTTTATTTGTTATGATTTGATAGTGAAGGCAACCTACTGGAGTCAGCCTCTTGCAAGATGGATACTTTACCCATCTGTGTAACTCCGTAGTATTTAATTGTTGAGCATATAGCGAAGAAAAATCCTTGAAAAATAAATCAGAATTCAGGAGTCAGAATCTATTACTGGGTGATTGGGAAAAACTACTTTTTTGACTACCAAATCTAGGATTTGGTAGGGATTTTAAAGCCATTTCTAACTCTGAGCTAAAGCCAGCTACATCCCCAAGTCATATATAATTTATCGTGAATTATAACTCCTAACTCCTAAATTCTGTTTTGATAAAATTGAGGCTAATAACTTTAAGTAAACCAAACAGGGTGTCCGAATAACTACCAAAGCCAACACCTGATAAAACCAGACCACCGAAATAGTTGAGCGATGAATAGTTTGTTTGGTAATTGGGCCAGCAGCCTCAGAAAAAAGTCCTTATTGCTGGTTCTTTCAATGGTGCTGCCAACATTTGGAATTAGTAATTCTGTCTTGGCAGCAGAGCGGATTTATGCATCTTATTCAGCTTTAGAGCTTTCGATTTCAGTCAGCACTTTAGAAAACTACGCTAAAACAGGTGTAATTAACGAAGACTTGGCAGCGTATCAGCAATATTTACCTCTACAACAGCTTCAAGAATTGCGGCGGATTTTACTCAATCGTGTGAAAGTTAGTCCGGTAGTAGTTTCGCAACTTCTCTACACACCGCAAGGAGAATTTTTATTGCATCGTTTGGCGCAAGTGATTACAGTCAAATCTTCTCAGCCAAAACCAGAATTTGGGGCTTTGCGTTCGGCGCTAATTTTAGCCTCTGCGGAATCGTCCGGCTTGACACTTTTGAATGTGTTACGTAAATATCCCGCCAGCAGCATTCGCCTTGATGTAGCAGAGACTTTGGAAATAGCTACACAATTGGAGAAACTTGTTAACCAAACCCATCGGGCGATCGCAGCAGTTTCCCAAAAGTCTAAGATAGAAGCTGCTACTATTTCACAACCAAATTTATCACAATTGCCCGATTTACAGGTTCCGGGAAAGTTGAAGTCGCAAAAATACACCCTGAATTTTTTCGACTCAAGGCGCAATCGGCTTTTATTAACTGATGTTTATATTCCCAAAGTCCAGAATGCTGCACCCGTAATTGTGATTTCTCACGGCTTGGGTTTAGACAGCAGCAACTTTCAATATTTAGCCACTCATCTAGCTTCCTACGGATTTGCCGTCGTCGTTCCCAATCATCCTGGTAGTGATGCTAAACAATTGCGTTCTCTGCTAAATGGACACGCCATTGAAATAGCAGAACCAAGTGAATTTAAAGACCGGCCTTTGGATGTAACATATATATTGAATCAATTGCAAAAAGCTAATCAATCTGATTCACGCTTTAAAAAGCGGTTAAATCTGCAACAAGTCGGAGTATTTGGTCAATCTTTAGGAGGATACACAGCCTTGGCCTTGGCAGGTGCTAAAATCAACTTTGAGCAGCTAAAACAAGATTGTCAACCAGCAGCACTACAAAATACCTGGAATATGTCTTTACTGCTCCAGTGTCGCGCTTTGGAATTGAGCATCAGCAAGTCTGAGAAGGATTATAACCTGCGGGATGAGAGAGTGAAAGCCGCGATCGCAGTTAATCCAATTACTAGTTCTATTTTCGGCAAAGCGGGCTTAAGTCAAATTAAAACTCCGGTGATGATCATTGGCAGTAGTGATGATACAGTAGCACCAGCTTTATTCGAGCAAATTCTACCTTTTTCCTGGTTTGCGAACTCACAAAAGTATCTCGTCATGCTTCTAGGTGCTACCCACTTCTCCACTATTGGCAATGGCAACCCTGGAAATCAGCAAGTAGCATTACCTGCGGATATGATTGGCGATGCTTCCCAAGCGCGTCGTTACATGAACGTTTTGAGTTTACCTTTCTTCCAAACTTACGTCGCCGGAAGACCAAAATACGTCTCTTACCTCAACGCCGCCTACACCCAAAGCATTTCTAGTAAATCTCTGGGATTGAGTCTGGTTCAGTCGCTGAGTAAAACCGAATTAGCACAAGCACTTGCTAGCGATCGGCACAAAGCTCAATACTATCAAAAAAATGCCCCTAACTCCATACTCAACTTTGGATTTTGGATGTTGGATGTCGGCGTTGCAATGCTGCATGTAACGATTTTTATTTAAGTCTAAAAGTTTACCTCCGTTCCTCTACGATGCGGAAAGGGACAGGTTTTGCGTAGCAAAACCAAGGAGAGGTCTTTTTAGGGACTTCCAAGAAATAAATTACTACTACTTGTGGGGTGGGCGACACGAGAGCCCAGTAACCAAAGGCTCTCGTGTCG
>NZ_JBTYKD010000054.1:0-144620 GCF_054880495.1 Nostoc sp. | reverse complement strand
AAAAACAGCGCCGCAGGTGTGGCGCTCAGGTATGGATTGAGTCGCAGGGTTGCCCACAGTGCTAAAGCAACGGATAGCAAAGCAATAACATAGTGTAGCAGTTGCTCTCGGATGAATGCGCCCTTGTGTTTACCGTTAGCAAAGATGCTTTGGGGTTTAGATGTCCTCTCCTTATGACTCATAACCTTACTCTGCTTTTGGAAAATACTTACTTAGCAGATTTTTCCCCGTTTCACCCATTTTCAGTAACATTTCTTCTATTAGTTTTAGCGCCATTTGTGAAGGCACTGTATGCCCGTTTTCCCAACGGTTGACTGTTTTGAAGGAAACTCCTACTTTAGCGGCAAACTGTTTCTGAGAAAGATTGAGTTGCTGTGGAAGCTCCCGAATTAAATCTAAAATTTCCAGCCGCTTTGTTACAGACATCTCTATATTTTATCCTCATAAGATAATTGGCATAGGACAGGTGTCTTATTCATTGTCTCTTAATTAGGGAATATTTTCTCTGTTTTTGTCTCTAACTGAACCGTATTAGTTCAAAGGCTCAACGGTGAAGCTCAAAGGTTCAACGATCAGACAATCCCACCTGAATCTTACCTAGTCTTGGTTGATAACCGCATGGGTAGCTATGATGGTCGCTGCTGGGGGACTGTTTCAAAGAAAAATATCATTGGTAAAGTAACTAAAATTATCAAGAATTAATTAGAAATTAATTAGTGCTAACTTTCATCCTTGTAAACCTTGCTACGATGTCCCAGTTCCACAACATTCAGCACTAGAATATCATCGAAAATATCGTATATAACTCGATACTCACCTACTCTAATCCTATAAGCATTTTCTTTACCTTTTAGCTTCTTTACCCCCTTTGGACGGGTTCTGTGGCTAAATCATCAATTTTAACTTGTATGGGTTCTTGAACTTATGGCGAGAATTTTTTAAGTTGTTTTAATGCTCCCTTTAATATTTAAACTTTATAACTCACGCAACTTCCTTTTTTATTTCTAGTTTAAGTTCTTTTTTAGCTTCCTCCCATGACACTGAGCCGTCAATATCAGCGAATTTTTTTGCCAGATCATAGGCTTTTAAATCTTCATGTTCCTCTTCATCTTCGATTTTTTGAAGTAATGCGTAAATCTCATCTAGAGTACTGTCATAAGCTTGGTTTAGCAGTACGTTGATATTTTTAATTAATTGTTCGCGTTCGTGTGCTGATTTCATTTTTAATCATCCGAGCGTGGTTTGACTTTTTCTGCCACTTTCTTTAGTTTCGCCTAAAGACATCTTACCATTATCAATTATCCCCATTTATAGCGAGCTGAGAGTGCTAGTAAAAGACTAGAACTTGTAAATATTTTAAAAATAAAGTTGTAAAAGTGTTTTCTAAGAACCTATCCCACTAATAATATTTGTTAATCCAGATGTGGATTGTAGCAAGGTCAATGAATGCATCAAAGTAAAGTTTTTGACGTTCCCATCTGACGGTCAGACGGCGGTATTTGCGCTCAACAATAAAAAAGACGATAAATATAACAGCTATAATTATTAACCAACCTTTAAGTGTGTCTGTGTTGTTATCAGACATAGCTTTAGTCTTCTTCATCTCCAGAATATTTACGGAGACTTTTAGTAAAAACTATAGTATTAAGTGAAAACGGTAGAATACGCCCAAATAACTAATGATGCTGTGATAACTTAACTAGACTGCCGCCAATCTGTCGGTGCTTCGATATAATCAGGTAGGCGAGTAGTGCGATCGCCAAGTGCTTCTCTAATCTGCTCCAACTCTAAGTTTTTAGCTCCTGTCAAAATTGTCCCTTCCAATTTGACATCACTGAGGTTAGCTTCGGAAAAGTTAGCTCCCATCAGGTTTGCCTGAGTCAGGTTAGCTTGATAAAAGGTTGCCCTATATAGGTTTGCACCGATGAGGTTAGCCTGATACAGGTCAGCTTCCGTTAAGCTGGCTTCTGAGAGGTTGGCAAAATAGACTTCTGTTTGGTGGAGTTTGGCTGCATTCAAGTTAGCCCTAGAAAGATTAGCTCCATTTAGATTAGCCCCTGAGAGGTTGGCACCAATCAAACCCGTCATCTGTAGATTAGCTTTACCCAGTTTTGCTCCTTGCAAGTTAGCTAAAAACAGTTTTGCCCCAGAGAGGTTGGCGAGTTTCAAGGTCGCTTGTTGCAAGTTAGCTTTATAGAGGTTTGCTCCTTGCAGATTAGCTACACGCAGACTTGCTCCAGACAGGTTGGCTGAACGCAGGTTGGCTCCAGACAGGTTGGCGCGGTTGAGATTAGCCCAACAGAGGTTAGCTCCACATAAACTAGCTTTTAGTAATTTGGTTTCATAGAGAATAGACTTAACGAGTTTCGCGCCATTAAGGTCAGCCTCACTCAAGTCAGCTTCACGCAGGTTAGCCCCACTCAGGTCAGCCCCACGTAGGTCTGCTTGTTGCAGGTTAGCTTTGAGCAGGTCAGCTCCTCTAATGTCGGTATTGCGTAAATCAAGTTTTTGCTCTTTTGGGTCTTCGAGTAAATTACGCCTGCCGATGATAGTTAGGGCTGCTTGAATATCGGTGCGTATTTTTGGCAATTCTTCATGGAGGTTTTGCTCCAACTGCTGTGTCGGAGGCGACCCAGTTCTACGCCTACTGGAGTAAAGTGCTGTTGAGTATTCCGCCTTTTGTTGCTCTCCTTTTACGTGCTGGATAGGTGCATTCTCTCGCACAAAGGCAGTGAGAATTTCCATGATTGTCCAGTGTTCTTGGGGAAAATCTTGAGCAACTCTTTCTAATGCATAAATTGCGCCTGTCCTGGTTTCAACCTTTTCATGACCAAGCTGGGCAATTGCCCCCATAAAGCGTTCTGCAATCAATCTGTCTTGATTGAGTTTTGTATTTTGAATGCCAATTTCGAGGTTTTTCTCAGCTGCGATCGCATTTTTCTGCATCACTTGGGCACGCTTTGCTGCATAATAAGTATTAAACATTGCTGCCAATGCTAAAAAAACTATTGCAGTAGTTGTTAATGCTTGGTTTCTATACTGGATTTTTTCCGGGATTGACAACTGTTTAATACTAGACAAGGCGAAGAAAATTACAGTCAATGACAAGCCAAATATAACTGTTATAGTTATCAACCAATTCAACAAAGCATCTGTCTTTTTAGAAGACATGGTAAAAATTTTCCTTACAACCTAGAATTATTACTTAGATGTTGGGGAAAAATAGTATAGCATTTAGCAGAAAATTATCATAGGTGTCAAGACACTCATTGAACTAGAGAATCATATCAAATATACTTGTACGCTACGACAAAAATAAACCACCCATTCCAAATCAATAAAAAACTCCACCCACTCAAAGGAATTGAGTTTCCCGCCGCTTTCAATAAACCTCTTGCAAAAGTCCCTAACACCCCACCCCTAGCCCCTCCCCGCCTGCGGGGAGGGGAGAATTTGACGTAAGTCAAAGGCGGGGTGGGGTTCTTATTTTTGATTTATGCAAGAGGTCTAATGAAACGCTTACACTGTATACCTGTTTGAATTTTGAATTTGGATAGGACTTACACAAAAGTACACGCACTCTGGGGCAATTCATGTAGCTTTAGCTGACCGCAGGGTATTGTCCCTAAGAATAAAATAAGTGTTTTGGCTATTGTTTGCCTAAGAGGTTGTTTGAAAAGTCTAATTTATTACTCACCGGGCGACTGGAAGTCGCGCGCCAGATGCTTCAAGTCGGCGGAGCCGGACGCCAGTCGCCTCAAGTCGAGAAACCCGCCCACGGCGCTGGCTCCCTAACGCACTGGCTTGGCTACACGAGACTTTACCTGCCTCCGCAGGTTAAAAACATTTGATTTTGTATTAGTCCACGTAGGCGGTCACTGAGCTTGCGTTGCCCTGAGCTTGCGTTGCCCTGAGCCTGCGCTGAAGGGTCGAAGGGTCGAAGTGTGGACTTTGTTTATGTAGTAGCGAATTCTATTCGCCCAATACTTTTCAAACATCCTCTAAGTCAAGCAGGACTTTTGAATTCCGCCTTGCGGTACTAGTGTTTTACTTAGAGAATTTGGTTTCTCTGAAGTTTGCCCCATCAAGTATGGCATTATTGAGAATTGCCCCATGCAACCCAGCTAGATATAAACTTGCACGATGCAGGTTAGCTCCAGAAAGGTTCGCTCCAGAAAGGTTCGCTGCACTGAGGATTGCTCCTTCTAGGTTGGCTAGATATAAGTTAGCTCCTTGTAGATTAGCTGCACTAAGTATTGCCCCTGCTAGATTAGCTTCTCTAAGGTTAGCCCCAGCAAGATTAGCTTGATAGAGATTTGTCTGTTCTAGGTTCGCCCCATTTAAGTTTGCTCCTCTCATGTCCGTGTGACTCAAATCAAGTTGCTCATTTTCTGGGTCTTTGTTTGCATCTCTTCTGGCGATAACAGTCAGGGCTGCTTGAATATCTACACGAACTTTTGCTCTGAGGTTGCTCGTTACTTCCTCTTGGGGCATATAAGGAGCATTTTCTCGGACAAAAGTAGTCAGAATGTCTATGATTATCCAGTGGTATTGTGGATGATTATGGGCAATTTGCTCTAAATCATTAATTACAGCTAGACTGGTTTCTATTGTGTTATTTCCTAGCTGTTCACTTGCTATTCTTAAACGTTGTTTTGGCGACTGCTGAGTTTGATTAACTTTTTCGTGAAAAGCATATATCCTAAGACATATTTTTGATAATTGACTGTTATTTGTCGGTGAAATATTTTTCATGGCATAAAAAGCATCAATAACAATTCAAAATTCAAAAACTTCGGGGACAGTCTTCTCCTACAGTCGCTGCTACGCGAACATCAAAAATATCACAACTCAAATAGAATTGATATTAAGTACTTCAATGCAGCAAAACTTACAGCCTAAAGTCAAAGACCTAGTGCTGATTGGTGGTGGTCATAGTCATGCGATTGTCCTGAGAATGTTTGGGATGAAGCCGTTACCGGGAGTCCGTTTGACATTGATTACCGCAGCCAATAAGACAGCCTACTCTGGAATGTTACCAGGACACATTGCCGGATTTTACACTCACGATGAATGTCATATTGACTTGCGACCTTTAGCGGATTTTGCTCAAGCACAGTTGTATATTGATAGAGTAGTTGCCCTAGACTTGGAAAACAACAAAGTTCTTTGTGCAAACGGACTTGCGGTAGATTTTGATGTGCTGTCTATTGATATTGGCAGCACTCCGGCCACACTGTCTGTATCAGGTGCGGCAGAATATGCGATCGCAGTTAAACCAGTATCGCAGTTATTGGAACATTGGGATCAACTAATTGAAGTTGTAGGTAAAAATCCTCAAGAATTAATTAGGATTGCGATCGCAGGCGGTGGTGCTGGCGGTGTAGAATTGGCGCTATCGATCCAATCTCATTTACATCGGATTTTACGTCAAACTCAACAACCAATTCAAAATCTAAAAATTCATTTATTCCAGCGTGGACAAGAACTGATGCCCAATTACCATCAATCACTGCGGCATCAACTTCAGCAAATTTTAACTGAGCGAGGTATTAAGCTCCATCTGGGGGAAACGGTGTGTAATATCGCACCTACAAAACACAAGGAAACTAAAGAAATATTTAAGATTAAATGTGAATCTGGTTTGACGGTAGAGTGTAATAAAATTTTCTGGGTAACACAAGCATCAGCACCCGAATGGTTAAAAATCGTTGGACTAGGAACTGATGAGCAAGGCTTTATTTTGGTAGAGGACACATTGCAATCTCAAACGCACCCGCAGATATTTGCTGCTGGTGACATTGCCACAATGGTAAATCATCAGCCTCCGAAAGCTGGGGTGTTTGCTGTTAGGCAAGGTAAACCTTTATTTGAGAATTTGCAGCGAATTTTATTAGGTAAGTCGCTCAAACCTTATAGACCACAGAAACAATATTTGAGTTTAATTGGTACAGGAGATGAAAGAGCGATCGCAACACGAGGTATCATCACTTTACCACCTCACAAACTCTTGTGGCGTTACAAAGATTGGATTGACCGTCGCTTCATAGAACGCTTCCGCAACTTCTGAAGACAGACAGAGGTGTGATGGTAGTGCCATGTCATGGCACTACACAGGTAAAATAGTGCAAGCATGTGTTAATAACACCAACCCAAATATTATTCATCTGTAAAACTTCAATCTCAGTAGACTAAGCACAGTTTTGCGTAAAAGCGTAGCGTTTTTAATGCAAGCCGATGCATTAACAATGCAAGCCGACGCATTAACAAGGCGGCCGACGCATTAACAATGCAGGGTATTGCCAAATTTAATTCGCTACGAATTAATGAAATGCTATACTAAGTTCTAATTCTCTATACAAATTAGGAACATTTAGTGCAGATTCCGATTAATATACAGCACATTTCATCTGAATGAGGTACACAAGGGCGGGCAGGATGCCCACTCCACAAGATTTATCATATTAAGATGTGTACTTAATTTACCTGCAAAGTCCTGTATTTAACGTGTCGCGGAAGTCCCCACCTTCAATGTACTCATAAGGTGGGGATAGGGAGCGGGCGGTGTTCGAGGAGCGTCACGAAGTGAGGATTGCATCTGGAATTGATTTTTTACTTGGTAAAAAATCAATTCCAGATGTATGACGAATCCCCAATTATTTTATCTTGGTACTTTGCCACAATATATATTTGTGGTAAAATATAGGTATCAAGCAGGTGATATTGAGTGTTACACAAAGTTGTACAAGTCCGTTTATATCCGTCACAAGAGCAGCAAATTCAACTAGCTCGAACTTTTGGGTGTGCTAGATGGTGGTGGAATTATGCTCTGAATAAATCTATCGAGACTTATAAGGAAACGGGCAAAGGACTTAGCCGTGTTGCACTCAACGCATTTCTTCCTGTACTCAAAAAAGCAGACGATACTATTTGGTTAGCTGATTGTTACAGGCTACAACACTGAACTTGACCACTGCGTACAAAAACTTTTTCGAGAAACGTGCTGGATTTCCTAAGTTCAAATCTAAGCATGGTAAACAGTCTGTCCAATATCCTCAAAACGTCAAGATTGTAGATGGTAATGTCAAACTTCCTGGCAACATTGGGGTAATCAAAGCGAAAATACACAGATCGATTGAGGGGATAATAAAGACTGTTACTGTAAGCAAAACGTCATCAGGTAAATATCTTGCATCTATACTCACTGAGGTAGAAGGAGAAAATCCTGTTGTTTCGGAGGGTAGAATTTACGGTATTGATTTAGGACTAAAACACTTCGCTGTCGTCACTGACGGTGAGAAGGTTTCCAAATATGATAATCCTAAGCACCTTGCCAAATATGAGTTAAACCTCAAACGTAAGCAGAAAAAATTAGCACGTAAGCAGCAGGCAAGTAAATCAAGAAATAGATATAGAAAAGTTGTTGCCAAGGTGTACGAGCGAGTTAGTAATTCGCGGCAAGATTTTCTACATAAACTTAGTTATAAGTTAGTCAGCGATAGCCAAGCTGTCATAGTAGAGAATCTTCATGTCTTAGGCATGGTACGAAATCATAAATTGGCAAAATCAATATCTGATGTAGGGTGGGGAACATTCACTAACTTTTTAGCTTACAAGCTAGAACGCAAAGGTGGAAAGTTGATTGAGATTGATAGGTGGTTCCCCAGTTCTAAGCTCTGCTCTAATTGTTTTTATCAAATTAGTGAGTTGTCATTGGATGTCCGTGAGTGGACTTGTCCTCATTGTGGCACTCATCATGACAGGGATGGAAACGCCGCGACAAACATTAGAGCAGAGGGTATCAGAATGATAAAGGTGAGCCAGTGCGGTCTTGGGGTTTCCCCAAGTGGAGCAACTGGCGAACCCGTAAGGGCGGAAGGTTCAGCCGTCTCTGCTGTAGGAGGGGAGGTAAGACCAAAACTCGGACGAAAGTCTAAGTTTGGGCACTCCCCCGTGATTACAGAAGCTCCTAGTTCAGCCGAAGGCAACTAGGAGTAGTTCACCCGTACTATTTGAAATACCCTTCTAAGCAATGTCAAAGTACTACTGGCATGAACTCACAACGGTTGATTTCCAAAATCTCGATAGTAGCAATATAGCTATCCTGCCGATAGGCGCGATTGAACAGCATGGGCCACATTTGCCAGTTTGGACTGATACACGTATCGTCAACGGAATAATTGAGTGCTTCTTGATTGAGGGCACTGATTCAGCTAATGTATTGGTTCTCCCAACACAGACTATTGGTCAAAGCCTCGAACATCTGGATTTTCCCGGCTCTTTGGCGCTTTCTCCTGATATACTCCTGGAAATTTTCAAACAACTCACGGCAAACCTCACAGCAGTTGGTATCCGACGGCTCTTAATTCTAAACTCTCATGGCGGGAATCAATCCGTTATTAGCGAAGCAATTCTAGCGCTACGCCGTCGCTATAGTATGCTGGCAGTTGCAACAAGTTGGTTTGCCCTTGGTGTTCCTAAAGGTATTTTCAATGACTACGAGATGAGTCTTGGTTTGCACGCAGGTGCTATCGAAACATCACTAATGCTGCATCTCGAACCGGATTTGGTCAGGCGGGATCAGATGCCTAAAGCAAAACTGAAACCCTTTGTCCTAGAGTCAAAAGATTCGCTTCTGAATCCGTTCGGTCCTGCAAACTTCGGCTGGTTGAGCCAGGATATCTGTGAAACTGGTGCTTGGGGCGACGCAACCATCGCCACTGCTCAAAAAGGTGAACAAATTCTTAAACACATTGTAGGTCGTCTCGGTGAGTTGGTTGAACAAATTGCTCAGTTTGATTTAAGCCATCTCCAACCCGCTGCCGTTGATCCACTACAGCAAGGATGATCTTTCAGCTTATCGATTTTACCGATACATTCTATCTTTATTGAAGCTGTTCAATTAGCTCAATAATTTGTTGATAATACTGGATATTTCCTTCTTGATAATACAAGTTTGCGGATTTATGGAAATCGACAATTGCTCTTTGAGAGTCTCCCAGATTTTGATAGACATCTGCCCGAAGGATGTAAGCTGAAGCCCAATTAGGCTGACGCTGTAAGGCTTGGCTTAAATCTTTTAGCGCTCCTTGTAAGTCTTTTAATAAAGAACGGCTACGACCCCGATTATACCAGTCTTCAGGAAAGCTGGGGTCGATCGCGATCGCTCGACTATAATCTTCTATTGCCCCTTGATAATCTTCTAAGGCATAGCGAGCATTGGCGCGATCGCTGTAAAATGCAGCAGATTGGGGATTAATTTGCAAAGCTTGGCTATAATCTGCGATCGCACTTTCATATTCTTCTAAAGCATAGCGGGTAGAACCTCGGTTGTAATATGCTTCAATTAAATTGGGATTAATTTCTAATGCTTGATTATAATCTGCGATTGCCCCGTGTTCATCTCCTAAAAGACGACGAGCATTTCCGCGATTGCAGTACGCTTGGGAAAAATCAGGAACAAGTTCTATTGCTTGGGTGTTATCATCAATTGCTCCCTGTAAATCTTGTAGGGCTTCGCGGGCAATACCCCGACCATAATAAGCTGCGGCTAAGTTATCATCAATCTCTAATGCCCGATCATAATCTTTAATTGCTCCTTTATGATCTCCTAAAGAACGACGAGCCGCCGCGCGATCGCAATATCCTTCTGCTAAATTAGGATTGAGTTGTAATAGGCGATTGCTATCTTCAATTGCACCTTGATAATCTCCCAATCGGCGCCGAGCATTTGCCCGAAAGCCGTATACTAAAGCTAGAGTCGGATTTTCTTGTAACGCTTGGTCATAATCTGCGATCGCACCCTGATAATCTTCAAGAGTACTCCGAACAAGACCCCGCTCACAATAGGCTTGCACATCATCAGGATTTAGCTTTAATGCTTGGTTAAAATCTTCAATTGCTCCTTGATAGTTTTTGAGGTGAGCAAGAACAAGACCCCGATTATAGTATGCTCCGGCAAAGCTGGGGTTAATTTTTAGGGCGTGGTTGAAATTAGCGATCGCACTTTGATAATCTGCTAAAGCGTAGTGGGCGTTACCTCGGTTATGATAAGCCTCCGCCAAGTTAGGATCTAATTGTAATGCTTGGTTATGGTCAGCGATCGCTTCGTGATAATTTCCCAAGATATGATGAATATTACCCCGATTGCTGTAAGCTGCGGCAAAATGGGGATGCCATTGTAAAGCTTGCTGAAAATCCGCGATCGCTCCTTGATGATCGCCGCTTTCAAAACGAGCCACACCCCGATTATGATAAGCATTGGCGATATCAATATTGATATTATCAGCTAATTGGGTACTCATTTCTATAGTTTGGATATAATCTGCGATCGCTTTGTCATAGTCTTCCAAAGCAAAGTAAGCATTACCTCGGCTGTGATAAGATTGGGCTAAATTGGGATCTATTTGTAATGCTTGGTTATGATCAGCGATCGCTCCTTCATAATCGGCTAAAAAGTAACGTGCATTACCTCGGTGATAGTAGGCTGTGGCAAAATTGGGATTGATTTCTATAGCGCGATTGAAGTTTGCGATCGCACTAGGATAATCTTTGAGTTGACCACTGAGAATAATCCCTCGATTATGATAAGCTTCAGCATAGTTAGGATTGAGCTTGATTGCTTGGGTGTAAGCTGCGTACCCCTCTGGGGTTGCCGCAGGCATCGCATCTTGATAATCCCCTTGCAAATTGTCGTTTAATCCTTGTTTTAAGAAGTCTTCAGTATTCATATAATTTTTTTGGATTTAGACATTCCCTAGCCTGAAGGCAACGGAATTCTTAACGATATGTTTTGAAAATAGTTCCAGCTAATATTATGACTCTTGCTAAGATTTTAATTCCTGATTTTTTGTCAGCTTTCAGAAAATATTTATTCTTGTGGGGTGGGTATTTTAGTCGCCCTTTTTTATTGGTGCTGCTATAGTAGCGGATAACACATTTAACTAAGTGCGATCGCATCTACTATCAACATGGCTAAAGAGTCAGAAAATCGGTTAAAACACTTCAGTAAATCGCAAAGTTTTTTCAAAGGCGCTCGCTAACCCAGATGAGTAACGCTAGCATTCCACTGAGAGTTATTCAGGAGATATCCGGGCATCGCAACCTAGAACAGTTGCAGAGATATCTAGAAGTGTCTGACGATATATTACTAAAATATGGCATATCTGTGAAGATACTAAAATAGTAGGTTTTACCTCAGTACGTGAAACTTCCACAGAAATTTTCTCCCTTCCCGTGTCGGGAAGGCGGTTAAGTCTTTCGTGGGCTTTTCCATACAACGTGAAAAGTCAGCTAAGTTTTTAACCAATAAAAACTTTATTTTATAGGTTTGTATAAATGGATTTTCTGACAATTCTCGGATTAGCGGCTGCCACACTAACCACAATCTCTTTTTTGCCACAGATGTTTAAAACATGGCAAACAAAATCAGCAAAAGATGTTTCCTTGGTGACGCTCATTACATTTATAACTGGTGTTTTTTTGTGGTTAATTTATGGAATATATCTACAATCCTTACCGATTATTCTTGCTAACGGCGTGACATTTATTTTTAACTTGATTATTCTATGGCTTAAAATTAGATATAGATAAACTTGGCCCTACAAAACACCTGTGATATCATCTGTATTTACCTCTGAACGCCTCCTTTTCACCCCCGCTACCCCAGACACCAAGGCTATCCCCCTGATTTTTGCCTTTCCCAATGATTACAGCGTAGGTATCACTAGCCTCGGCTATCAGGTAGTTTGGGCAACCTTGGCAATGCGTGATGATGTGCAAGTGAGTCGCCTGTTTACCGATACTCACGAACAACTCCCCAGAAACCCAGAAATTGTGGGATTTTCGATTTCCTGGGAACTGGATTATGTGAATATTTTAAACTTGCTGGAATCTTTAGAAATTCCCATTCTGGCAACTTCTCGTGATGATACTCATCCGATAATTTTTGGTGGTGGACCAGTTCTCACAGCGAATCCCGAACCTTTTGCAGCTTTTTTTGATGTAATTTTACTGGGAGATGGCGAGAACCTACTGGGAAATTTCATTGGAGCTTACAAAGAAGTGAGAGATGCTTCTAGACAAACTCAACTAAAAAGACTTGCACAAGTCCCAGGAATTTATATTCCCAGTTTATATGAAGTCGAATATCATACAAAAGATGGTGCAGTAAAGTCAATTAAACCAATTTCTCCCGAAATTCCCGCAGTCGTGCAAAAACAGACTTATCGGGGAAATACTCTATCAACCTCGACTGTAGTCACCGAAAAAGCCGCATGGGAAAATATTTACATGGTGGAAGTGGTGAGAAGTTGTCCAGAAATGTGCCGTTTTTGTTTGGCGAGTTATCTCACACTGCCTTTTAGAACAGCCAGTTTGGAAGATTCATTAATTCCCGCGATCGCCAGAGGTTTAGAAGTCACAAATCGGCTAGGATTATTGGGGGCTTCTGTAACTCAGCATCCAGAGTTTGAAACTTTGCTAGATTATATTAGTCAGCCAAAGTATGATGATATTCGTCTCAGTATTGCTTCAGTGCGAACCAATACCGTAACAGTTAAGTTAGCAGAAATTTTGACCAAACGAGACACGCGATCGCTTACAATTGCTGTAGAAAGTGGTTCCGAAAAAATCCGCCAAATCATCAACAAAAAGCTGCATAACGATGAAATCATCCAAGCAGCCGTAAATGCCAAAGCTGGCGGATTAAAAAGCTTGAAACTCTACGGAATGGCGGGAATTCCCGGTGAGGAACCAGAAGATTTAGAGCAAACCGTGACGATGATGCGTAGTATCAAAAAAGCTGCACCGGGATTGCGCTTAACATACGGATGCAGCACCTTTGTACCGAAAGCACACACACCGTTTCAATGGTTTGGGGTGAATCGCCAAGCCGAAAAGCGGTTACAGTTTTTACAAAAACAGCTTAAACCACAGGGGATAGAATTTCGCCCAGAAAGCTATAATTGGTCAATTATACAAGCTTTGTTATCGAGAGGCGATCGCAGGCTCTCCCAACTTCTCCAACTTACTCGTAACTTTGGCGACTCCTTGGGTAGCTACAAACGTGCTTTCAAACAACTCAAAGGACAAATCCCCGACTTAGATTTCTATGTTCACACCGAATGGTCAACAGAACAAGTATTACCCTGGAGTCACTTGCAAGGACCTCTGCCACAGTCTACACTACTAAAGCATTTGGCTGATGCTAAAAGTTATATCAATCCATCCCCCAAGGAACTACAGCCATTACTGGGAGGCACTCGGCAATAGGGGATTGGGGACAGAGAAGTAGGGGAAGATAAGGGAGAAATAAATAACCAATGCCCAATACTTCTCTACGAGAGGCTGCGCGACAACGCTACTTCGACGTCGCTCAGTACAAGTGCCCCATGCCCAATACCATTGAATTCATAGCTGAAAACTTGATGCAAAACACAGCTGAGTATTACTGCGCCTATTGCGGCGAACCCAACTTAACTTTTATTGATTTGAGTGCTGGAGGACAGCAATCTTACATTGAAGATTGTCAAGTTTGCTGTAACCCCAATATTTTGTATGTGCGGCTAAATGAAGATACCCTAGATATCGAGATTGATACCGAATGCGAAAGTTGAATTTTAGGTTTTTCCTTCCATGCTGTACTTTAAACATTCCTCAATAATTAATGCCCCACCAGAAGTAGTTTGGAAATTTCACGAAAGGCCAGATATTTTGCAAGTGCTAAATCCACCTTGGCAGCCAATCCAAGTGGTTCGTCGTGAGGGGGTGCTGAACGTGGGCGCTATCACAGAATTTCGCCTGTTTCTCGGCCCATTACCCTTAACTTGGTTAGCGCGTCATACTGAATGCGAAAAAAATCGCCTGTTCACCGACGAACAGATATCTGGCCCTTTTGAATTTTGGGTACATCGACATGAATTTGAACCGGAAGATGGCAAAACTAGGTTGACTGATGTTATCTCATTCTCTATGCCTGGCGGAGGAACAGTAGAATTTGTCAGTGGTTGGTTAGTGCAAGTACAACTAGAAGCAATGTTTCGCTATCGTCACTATGTAACTAAACGCGAGTGCGAGTCTTGAACGTTTCCCGAATGATTAAGTTTTAGTAACCGATTCCAACCCTTTAGCTTATCTGGCAAAAATTAATTATCCTGATTTTTCAAGGCTTGTCGAGAAAATAAAAGAGCTGTTGCTTTACCAATACCTTCAGAAGCACCCGTAATCAGTACCGTAGGAGCCATACTATAAACTTTAAAAATATTATTTGATCTTTCTTAGTTTGAACAATAACACTCAGAAAACCTTCTAACTTTCGTTAGAGTTTTTTTGACATCTGAAATACTATTTCGTTAATTTAAAAGTATTTCCTGACAATCTAAGTCTCATCCTTTAGACTTGTTTACACTTTAGTCCTACAGACAGATAGATAGCTCTAATTTATTGGTTAAATAGGATAAAGAGTATAATTTAATGCTTCAGAAAAATCAACAATGGGACTTTACCCAAATGATACAACAAAAAACGCATACAATGGCAAGGATCGTAATCTTTAGAGTTGGGGTTTAAGCTGTTGTGCCTTTAATTTGCACTAATATTTTTTCAAGATGATTGTGAGGTGGGCATCGTTCGACTGAGCGCTCACGCCGAAGTCTTGCCCGCCCTGAGAATGTAAGTTCTATAGGTAACAGCTTACTCCTCAGTCAGAACTTGTCACTAATGTTTAGCTATGGTCGGTTTTGCCGCTTACCTAGTTTGATATCTCAACGACTACAGCGTAATGCGGAAATTAGTCAACTTCATACCCGACTCTTGCCGCTAATTATATTACCATCCTTTTTGCCAGCTTCGGCTGTTTAGTAAGTATATACAAAAATATGAGGTTTTATAATTACTAATTTTAACAATATCATCACGTATATATCAAAACTCTCAACCGAAAAGATTTTTTGGTATTGGCTTGTATGTGTAATAATAGTTAAAGTATCTTAATAATTATAAACATTTTGAAGTATTGGCATTGTCCAATGCGAAACACTGACCACTAAAAGAGTTTTCTGGCTGGCGGTTAGTAGGTTTTGTGGTGACTAAATTTTAGGAATTTTCATCTGAATACTAGGCGGAGTAAAAGCGTGATTCAATTAGAACAACCACCAAGTTATCAAACAAAACTGACCCCGGTAGTCAAAAGTAAATCTCAGTTTAAGGGACTTTTGATTGCTATTATCATTGTTAGCGTATGGGTGATTAGCCTGAGTTTATTACTATCCATTGATATCTCCAACTTAAAATTTTGGATGTTATCGCCTGTTATACTATGGCAAACATTTTTATATACGGGATTATTTATTACATCTCATGATGCCATGCATGGGGTAGTGTTTCCCCAGAACACCAAGATTAATCATCTTATTGGGACATTAACCCTATCTTTTTATGGTCTTTTACCCTATAAAAAATTATTGAAAAAACATGGGTTGCATCACTACAATCCAGCAAGTCAAACAGACCCAGATTTTCATAATGGTAAATATAAAAACTTGTTAGCTTGGTATTTTCATTTTATGAAAGGTTACTGGAGTTGGGGACAAATAATTGCCCTAAGCATTATTTATAACTTTGGGAATCACATCGTTCATATACCGAGTGATAACTTAACATACTTTTGGGTAATTCCTTCGCTTTTAAGTTCATTGCAATTATTTTATTTTGGTACTTTTCTGCCTCATAGTGAACCGATAGGAGGTTATATTCAGCCTCATTGTTCCCAAACGATAAGCCGTCCAATTTGGTGGTCATTTATCACCTGCTATCATTTCGGCTACCATGAAGAACATCACGAATATCCTCATATTAGTTGGTGGCAGTTACCAGAAATTTACAAAGCAAAATAGTTTTTGTTTATCTAATATAGCGGTTCCCAGGTGGATGAAGTACATCAAATCAAAACCTCACCCCCAGCCCCTCTCCGTGAGTTCGGAGAGCGGAGATTAAGCTGTACGTCATTCTTATTAGGAAAGGCTATATCATGAAAACAATAGTCATACGGTAATATAAACCACGTCTATCTTGAAACCTGTAGTTCTTTTGTGATCAAAAGGATTTGCCCTCATCCCCCAACCCCTTCTCCCAAATCTGGGAGAAGGGGAGCCAGAATTTCAAAGTCCCTCTCCCAGATAGGGGAGAGGGATTTAGGGTGAGGGCGAAAACTACGGTTCTCAACTTAAATGAGGTTTATATAGTTTGAGCAAGGCATTCTTTTAGATTATCCTGCTGATGCCAATTAATAATTCTTGTCTTGTCACCTATAGCCCTGCTTATACAATCGTTCCGACTTACGAGTGCTTTAATCGTTGTAGTTATTGCAACTTTCGCAGTGAACCAGGTAAAAGTCCCTGGATGAGTGTTTCAGATGCAGACAGTATTTTAAAACGACTTCAAAGCGAAAAAATCTGTGAAATCCTCATACTCAGTGGTGAAGTGCATCCCCATTCACCAAGGCGTCAGGCGTGGTTTAGGCGGATTTATGATTTATGTGAATTAGCGCTTTCAATGGGGTTTTTACCGCACACAAATGCGGGCCCATTGAGTTTTGAGGAAATGCAAAAGCTCAAGGGTGTAAATGTTTCGATGGGGCTGATGTTGGAACAGTTAACGCCAACATTGTTAAATAGTGTACATCGGCACGCACCAAGTAAATTACCAGAAGTTCGTTTACAACAATTGCAATGGGCGGGAGAGTTGCAGATTCCTTTTACGACTGGGTTACTGTTAGGAATTGGGGAAACTGTAGATGATTGGTGGGAAACATTAACAGCTATATCTCAACTGCATAAACATTATCACCACATTCAAGAAGTTATCCTGCAACCTCATAGTCCAGGACATCAGCAAACTTTTGATGCACCACCTTTTGACCCCCATCAGTTACCAGAAGTGATTTTCAGGGCGCGTCAGATTTTACCGTCAGATATTACGATTCAAATTCCGCCGAATTTAGTTAAAGATGACCGGTGGTTACTTGCTTGTATCGCAGCTGGTGCGCGAGATTTGGGCGGAATTGGGCCAAAAGATGAAGTGAATCCTGATTATCCTCATGTTCAGGAACAGGCATTAAGAGAAATTTTACAGCCTGCGGGGTGGGAATTGGTAGCCCGTTTGCCAGTTTATCCGCAATTTGATAGCTGGTTGTCGGGGGAATTACAAACAGCTGTGAAACGCTGGCGAAAAACTCTAACCCCAGTTTCTCTTTTGTCTGAACAGGGAAGTAGAGATTTTACTATCTAGAACACCAATTCAGAAATCCTGAAAGAATCTCTCCCCCAACCCCTCTGCGTTGGTGTCAGCCTGCCGTCAGGCAAGCGGAGAGGGGAGTTTGGCTCCCCCAACGCTACGAGCGTTGGGGGCTGGGGGGTTAGGTTTTTGATAACTGAATCGATGCTCTATTAAGCTGTTGCGCCTTTAATTTGCACTAATATTTTTTCAAGCTGATTGTGAGGTGGGCATCCTGCCCGCCCTGATAATGCAAGTTGTATACGTAACAGCTTAGTTAATGAGTCTTTGAACTGGATGAATCCACCTCTGAACTCCGTTAATGAGTCTTTGAACTGGATGAATCCACCTCTGAACTCCGTTAACGAGTCTTTGAACTGGATGAACGTACCTCAATTCTCTATAATCTGGATTATTATCAGCATAATTGCTATATTTTTTACCTATGGTTAATAGTACTGACTTACTCGCAAACCTTTACAACGCCTTTAACCCGTTTGAACCCTTACCCGCAGCTGATCCAAAATATGTAGATTGTGAGGATGTGGGGGGAGATGCGGATATTTTGCAAGGACTCAAGAAAGTTAAAGAAGTAATTAACAAGGGAGTCCGGCAAATTGCACCCGAACTATCACTAGAGAAAGAAATTTTTGATAGTCCCCAAACGTTAGACAGATTTTATTTAATGAGTGGAGGTCATGTGAGGAATTTGCTATTGTTAACTCAAGACGCCATTGGACGCACTGAAGAATTACCTGTCTCAGAAAAGGCGGTGCGACGAGAAATTACTCAAGCCAGAGATATTTATCGCTGCGCTGTGGAAAATTATCAATGGTGTCTGTTAGCGGAAGTGTCCTGTTCTAAACGCATTATTAATGATGACTTGTATCGGAGTTTGATGTATAATCGCTGTCTTTTAGAATACCGATATTTAGATGATGATGGAGAAATGTAGCGTTGGTATGATATTCATCCATTGATTCAAGGAATTCCAGAATTTAAGGAACCTATAGCGAAACTTTCATGAACTCAAATTTAAGTGATTGGGATGATGATTTACCCCCAGAACCAGAAGAAGCTGATCAAGACTTGCTTCGCGCACTGAAGCGAAAATCAGGATTTGGTTTGTTTTTTGTCCAATTTACACCTGGGGAAGCAGACAAATTCATTGTCAAACTTCCCCAGGAGATTCCGCAGAAGAAGATTGCAGTTTTGCGCTTGGTTGAGGCAATAGATAATTTATATGAGCGAGTGGTTGAGTTTGTTAAAGACAAGCAAGTTGATATTTTATTGATTAAAGGTCTGGAATATTCTTTATATAAATATGAAAAAAGAAGTTTTGGGGAAATTACCGAAGGACAATTTAGCAGTTTAACCAGTGTTCCGCATATTTTAAATCACTTAAATCAACAACGAGAACGCTTTAGAGATGATTTTCCCATTACATTTGTTTTTCTTTTGGGTTCATTTTCAATCAACTATTTAATTCATCGCGCCCCAGATTTTTTTGATTGGCGTTCTGGGATATTTGAATTACCAACAACACCAGAAGTGGTAGAACAACAATCCAATCGCCTGCTGTTGGAAGGAGACTATGAGGAATATTTAAAACTCAGTCAAGAACAGAAAATTGAGAAAGTCTTGCAAATTAAAGAGTTGCTGACAGAAAAATATCAGCCAGATAATCAGAAGCCAAGGTTACTATTTGAACTGGGAAATTTACTATTTGCTGCTAGTGAATACAAAGCAGCGATCGCATCCTACGACCAAGCACTGAAATTTCAATCAGATTATCACCAAGCTTGGTACAATCGCGGCTTTGCGCTACGCCAATTAGGACGCAATGAAGAAGCGATCAGATCCTACGACCAAGCACTGAAATTTCAATCAGATTATCACCAAGCTTGGTACAATCGGGGCAATGCGCTAGATGATTTAGGACGCAATGAAGAAGCGATCGCATCCTACGACCAAGCACTGAAATTGAAACCAGATTACCACCAAGCTTGGTACAATCGGGGCATTGCGCTACGCAATTTAGGACGGAATGAAGAAGCGATCGCATCCTATGACCAAGCACTGAAATTGAAACCAGATGACCACGAAGCTTGGTACAATCGGGGCAATGCGCTATTTAATTTAGGACGCAATGAAGAAGCGATCGCATCCTATGACCAAGCACTGAAATTGAAACCAGATAACCACGAAGCTTGGTACAATCGGAGCAATGCGCTATTTAATTTAGGACGCTATGAAGAAACGAGCGCATCCTACGACCAAGCACTGAAATTGAAACCAGATTACCACCAAGCTTGGTACAATCGGGGCATTGCGCTAGATGAATTAGGACGGAATGAAGAAGCGATCGCATCCTACGACCAAGCACTGAAATTGAAACCAGATGACCACGAAGCTTGGAACAATCGGGGCAATGCGCTAGGCAATTTAGGACGGAATGAAGAAGCGATCGCATCCTATGACCAAGCACTGAAATTGAAACCAGATGACCACGACCACGAAGCTTGGTACAATCGGGGCTATGCGCTAGATGAATTAGGACGGAATGAAGAAGCGATCGCATCCTACGACCAAGCACTGAAATTGAAACCAGATTACCACCAAGCTTGGTACAATCGGGGCATTGCGCTACGCAATTTAGGACGGAATGAAGAAGCGATCGCATCCTACGACCAAGCACTGAAATTGAAACCAGATAAAGACGAAGCTTGGTACAATAAAGCTTGCAGTTACGCACTTCAAGGTAATATTGAACAGGCACTAGAAAACCTACAAAAAGCAATTAATCTGAATCCTGACGAATATCGAAAGATGGCAAAAACTGACTCAGATTTTGATGCTATCGGGGAAAATGATCGGTTTCAAGCTTTAATTCAATAACCTCTAGAAAGACTAAATTAATGTAGCGATTAACGTAGCGAGCGCCTTCACACCTCCATCGAAAATATTAACCTAAATTAAAAGCGATACCTATGAATGACAAATTAGATAGTTAACATATCTTGAGGAACCCAACTCAAATGTCAGAAACAATCAATATTGAACAAGCAGTATTAGATAATCTGCGAATTCTCTCGAATGACAAGCAACAAGAAGTCCTAGATTTTATTGAGTTTCTTGTAAAAAAAACAGTCAATCACCAGCAGTTAGACCTTGAAGATTCAGATTCTAGTATCTCATTAAGTCTCCACCAGCAAAAACGGCTATCTCTCCGAGAAATTGCCCGACTCCCTGTAGCAGAACGTCACAAAATAATAACACCCTTTATCGCCGCCACAGCCGAAGATTTTTTGAATGATCCAGAATTAACAGAATTTGCCGTTCTGGATGGTGAAGACTGGGAAACTGAGAATGACTAATCCCAAAAAAGGTGAGATTTGGCAAAACCAGAGGACAAGAAATTCAGAAGACTCGCCCTGCTGTTGTGATTAGTTCTGATATCTTTATTTCTAAGTAAGTGGGTCAAATTAAATATAAAACCTCACTCTGCCTCCGGCTTCCCTCTCCTTACCAAGGAGAGGGATTGAGGGTGAGGTTTTATCTTATATTTAATTGTGCCTTCCTACTTATACCAATGCGAATTATTATTCCTGTGGCAACATGGCAACCTAAATTCCAAAATCGCCTTTTCATGATTCCTATCCAGCAAACTAATGAAAATGGCTTAGACTCAAACTCAGCAGGCAATATTTTGCAAGTTCGTAGTGTAACGACTGAGCGATTTGTCCGGTGTTTAGGAAAAGTTTCAACAGCCGTTATGCAAGAATTACTAGATGGTTTAATTATCTGTATTGATTATGCTCCAGAAAGCAACGACTGAAAAAGAGCATCTTTGATAAAAATACAATTCAGATGCAGTGATCGCCCCTAAATAAAATTACACTAATATTATGAAAATCCTAACCAACAGTTATGCAAAATGAATTGACTACTCTGACTTATGAAATTGAACTAAAACCAGGGGAGAAATTGAATCTCCCAGAATCAATACTGGAAAATATAACTACAGGACGCTGGGTAATCACCATCCAACAAAAAGCGGAAGAATCTCAAAGCACCCGCAACCATGACGCTTTTTTGAACGGCTACGCACCAGAAGACGAAGGACTTTATGACGACTATCCAAGCAGGTGAGTTTTGGGTAGCAGATATTTCATTCACTAGTGGTGGCGGTTCCAAAAAGCGCCCCGTACTTGTGTTGTGGATAGATGCAAATGATGTTGTAATAGCAGTAGTCACATCTGCAAAACCACGCACACAAACTGATGTACCTCTAAATGATTGGGTTGCAAGTGGCTTGCGTGTTGCTTCAACCGTCCGTCTGTCTCGATTGGATAGCCTAGAACAGTTTTTATTGCTGGCTAAAATAGGGCAAATTTCCGAATCAGATGCAAAGCGTTTAAAAGAAGTATGGGATTTGCATATCAAGCCTCAATTTTAAGCAACTGAAATTAAATGCGATCGCTGAGGTGCAGACAAACACCACCAAAATAGCCTCAAATTAATACCCACCGCAAATTAATTGACAATGCATCCCTCAAAGGAAATAGATAGGAGCCTAAACCCTGTTGTAAAATAGACATATAAGGATTCGGGGGGCCATTTAACTGGTCAAAAACGCCTATAGAAACTATTTTTGGAAATCTCCAAGGTCTGAAGTCCAGCCAGCTGAAGCAACTACAGCGACTGTACCATCAGCGCATACCAGGCGATCGCATCACCACGCCTGACTTTTCCCAGCGTCTGGCAGCAATTAGCACAGAAGTCAATCAGCCTGTGTGCGCCTACATCAACCGTCGTGGACAAGTGATTCGCGTCGGCGTAGGCACACCGCGTCAAACGCAAATACCACCACTGGAATTGCCCCGTTACGGTGCAGAACGACTCAGTGGTATTCGTTGTATTGCCACACATCTGAAGCCAGAACCGCCAAATGAGGCGGCACTCACGGCTATGGCACTGCAACGCTTAGATGCTCTAGTTGTCCTAAATATTACCGGAACGGGATTTACACGGCGGGGAGGTGGTGCGACTGGGTATGTCAAAGAAGCTTATCTAGCTCATCTGATACCCCAAGAGTCTCGCACCCTGATTACTAGTCCTGCTGCTCTCAAGGTAGAGGAAAGCAAATTCGGCTTCGCTCACTCTAAACAAATCCAATCCCCAAGTTGGAATATATCGCCACCTCTGGACTTGGATGATCTGGCAGATCAGGATTTAATAGACTTGGTAGAAAATCTGGAAGCGGAATTCCAACGGGAATTTGTCGCCCAGGAAGTAGATGCTGACCACGATCGCGTGCTAATTGTGGGGCTGATGACCAGTGAGATTACTCCCCTACAATTCCAAGATACCCTAGTGGAATTGGCACGTTTGGTTGATACGGCTGGGGGAGATGTATTACAAACAATACAACAAAAGCGATCGCGCATTCATCCCCAAACCGTAGTTGGCGAAGGTAAGGTGCAAGAAATTGCCCTAACTGCCCAAACACTAGGAATTAATCTCGTCGTCTTTGACCGCGACCTCTCACCCTCCCAAGTCCGCAACTTAGAAATGCAAATTGGTATTCGGGTAGTTGACCGCACCGAAGTTATTTTGGATATCTTTGCCCAACGCGCTCAGTCCCGTGCCGGTAAGTTGCAAGTAGAACTAGCACAGTTAGAATACATGCAGCCGCGACTGGCTGGTAGAGGTCGCACGATGTCCCGATTGGGTGGTGGTATTGGGACTCGTGGTCCTGGTGAAACCAAACTCGAAACTGAACGCCGTGCTATTGGGCAGCGCATTTCCCGACTGCAAAAAGAAGTGAACCAGTTGCAAGCCCATCGTTCGCGGTTACGGCAACGACGGCAGCATCGGGAAGTTCCCTCAGTGGCTTTGGTTGGATATACCAACGCTGGGAAGTCTACTTTACTGAATGCTCTCACTAATGCAGAAGTTTATACAGCCGACCAGCTATTTGCGACTCTCGATCCCACCACGCGCCGACTGGTGATTCCTCATGGCCAAACAGATGAACATCAGGAAATTTTGATCACAGATACGGTAGGGTTTATACACGAACTGCCTGCATCATTAATGGATGCCTTCCGCGCCACCTTGGAGGAAGTCACAGAAGCCGATGCCCTACTACATTTGGTGGATTTGTCTCACCCCGCTTGGTTGCGTCATATTCGCTCTGTTAGAGAAATTCTGGCGCAAATGCCAATAACTCCTGGTCCGGCGCTGGTTATTTTTAACAAGATTGATCAAGCCGATAGTGAAACACTGGCTTTAGCTAGGGAAGAATTCCCCTTAGCGGTGTTTATTTCTGCAAGTCAGCGCTTGGGATTAGAAACCCTACGTCAGCGCCTTGCCCAGCTAATTGAATACGCAGTTGACTATGGGTAAATACTGAAATTAAACTTTTGTATTTCAGTTAAAAATGCCGTAGTTCTATTGACTACGGCATTTGCTATTAAAGAATATTTCTACTCCACTAAGCTGAAGTTACCCATACAAATATACTAAATATATAGTAATCCGCTTTGATTATTGAAAAGTTCTAAAATTAAGAAGTATTAAATTAAGTTGAGGAAATTATGGCTGCAAAAGTAGAAATTTATACTTGGAGGACTTGCCCGTTTTGCATTCGTGCCAAAAGTTTGCTGAAGAACAAGGGAGTTGAATTTATCGAATACAGCATTGATGGAGATGAGGCAGCCAGAAATAAAATGGCTCAAAGGGCAAATGGACGGCGCTCTTTACCGCAAATTTTTATCAATGATCATCATCTTGGTGGTTGTGATGATATCCACGCTTTAGATAGTCAAGGGAAGCTGGATGAGCTATTAACTTCTAGCAATAGCGTGTAGGTTCAGAAACTTTTGCGATCGCTAGCGACAAGCCGCTGCAAATTACACGGCAGTCGCTACAATGGATAAAACAACGCACTGCCTTGTGTACGGGCTTTTATCCGACAAAAGCGATATCTCTCCACAAGACTTTACCCTCCAGGTTCTACTCAGCAGTACACATATACCTCAATTGGTAAGCATCAAGAGATAATAATTGAATAACCATTTAATTTCTTGGTGATTGAGGTACAAAGGGTGAAACTAGCTTTTATCATTGATCCCATCCATCTGCTTGACCCGTGTCATGATACCAGCGTTGCCCTGATCGAAGCAGCACAAATCCTGGGACACGAAGTTTGGGTAACTCAGGTAAATCTGCTGAGTGTGGTGGAGAGCAAAGCTTGGGCTGTCTTACAGCAAGTCCAACTTGTACCAGTGCAGTTGGTGAAGGGACGCTGGGTAGCGGCAAATCCTTGGTATAAGTTGAGCGATTCTTCTTTAACTTCTTTAGAGACAATGGACGCCGTATTTATGCGGACAGATCCACCAGTCAATGATTCCTATCTCTATGCCACCTACATTCTGGATTACATTGACCAAAATAAAACCCTGGTGATTAACAGTCCCAACGGTATCCGAGGGGCAAATGAAAAAATGTACGCCCTCCAGTTTACCAAAGCGATTCCAGAAACCATTGTCAGTGCTGATAAGCAGTTTATTCGGCAATTTGTGGAAGCAAAGGGGGCAGCAGTTCTCAAACCACTGGGTAACAAAGCTGGGGAAGGAATTTTGTTTTTGCAATCAGGCGATCGCAATTTTAACTCTATTATCGAACTCAGTACCCTCCAAGGTCGAGTGCCAGTAATGGTACAAACCTATTTACCGGAGGCAAAAGAGGGAGATAAGCGAATTATTCTGCTCAATGGCGAACCGATTGGTGCGCTCAATCGCCTCTCTAGTGGAACTGATTTTCGCAATAATATGGCAACTGGTGGTACTGTAGCTCAAACCGAAGTTACCCCAAGAGAGTATGAAATCTGTACCCAATTAGCCGAACGCTTACGCCAAGACGGTTTATTTTTTGTGGGTATTGACATTATCGGTGGCTACCTGACTGAAGTGAACGTCACCAGTCCTACCGGAATTCGTGAGATTGATCGTCTAGATGGTACTCGCCTTGGTCATCAAGTTATTCAATGGATTGAACAAACCTAGTACTTACCCATTGACAAAAAATATCATCCATGCATCTATAGCAGTCTGCTTTGATTTTTGAAATTATTTGTGTAGACAGGGAGTGGGGAGTGGGCTTGCCGTGAGCATAGCCGAATGGGAGTGGGGAAGAAGCCTTTTCGGGGTGTACTAGTTTTCTCAATGCTGTCTTAACACGGCTGTAAATATCAACTGGCGATCTTCGGTCAGGATTAATTCATCCTTTTACTGTTAGGACTTACGTAAAATATCTCTCAAACTCTGATTTCTCCGTGTCCTCTGCGGTAGCCTGCGGCAAGCCGCTCGTCTACGAGACGCACTCGCGTTTGGGTCTACGTTATTCTCTAACTCGTGCGTAAGTCCTAACTGTGTCATTGCTATGTACGACAGCCGTGCTTATTCTACTTTACTGTGTTGGTTAGACAACTTAACCAACACTGGGAATGAATACAAGTGGTGTTTTTTCTAAATTTCCGCTGTTTTTGAGCGAAGGTAGATGCAGCGATATCTACAACGGGCGTAGTTACAGCAATCGTAATTGGGCAGGTCTTCCTGTTTTTTTGTGACAAAAGCATAGCTGGATATGCGAACCAGCAGACTCCTGCCCAAATTTCTTCTATAAAGTAGCGTTAACGAATTTTTCTACCAATTAGCAAAATCGGGATGGCAACACATTGCTTACCCCTGCCTTTGGTAAAACCCTGGAAACAGCAGATTTTATACAGCACTCAACCTGACCTTAGACTGCTAATTTCATCTAAAATCTCAAATCCAAAATCTTTTAATTCCTTGGTGTACGTCGGTTTTTCAGAAAATCAGGTATATCCAATCCAAGTTTTTCTTTTGGTTCTGGAGTTGGGGTTGGTGTTGGGGTTGGGGAGTTAACTGCGGGTTGCGGTGTTGTTGGTCGCTTTGTAGTATTAGGTGCTACCCGAACGTTAGCCACGCTTTGTTGTACTACTGCTTGCGCTTCACCTGTAAACCCAGTGGCAATTACAGTAATTCTTACCTCACCTTGGAGTCTGTCATCAATTACGGCCCCAAAAATAATATTGGCATTGGGATCAACTACTTCATAGATTGCTTCTGCGGCAGCATTCACTTCATGCAAAGTCAGGTCAGTACCACCCGTAATATTAAATACAACTCCTCTAGCACCTTCAATAGAACATTCTAGTAATGGTGAAGAAATAGCTGCGATCGCAGCTTCTCTGGCTCTAGATTTTCCAGAACTCACTCCAATTCCCATCAACGCCGATCCCGCATCTGCCATCACAGCTCGGACATCAGCAAAGTCAACGTTTACCAAACCGGGGATCGTGATGATATCAGAAATACCTTGCACCCCTTGACGTAGCACATCATCTGCATAGCGAAAAGCTTCTTGTACAGGTGTTTGTTCGGGGATCACTTCCAGCAGTTTGTTGTTAGGGATAATGATCAGCGTATCTACCCTACTTTTTAGTCCTTCAATACCTTGTTCCGCTTGGCTGGTGCGGCGGCGTCCCTCAAATACAAATGGACGTGTGACCACACCAACAGTAAGAGCGCCCATTTCTTTGGCTATTTCTGCCACAATCGGGGCTGCACCCGTCCCAGTACCACCGCCCATACCAGCAGTGATAAATACTAAGTCTGCACCCTCTAAAGCTGTAGCAATTTCATCCCGTGATTCCTCAGCTGCCTTTTGACCGATGGCAGGATTACCACCTGCTCCCAAACCCCGCGTTAGCTTCTGTCCAATTTGCAATCGACTTGGAGCGCCAGCTAAGGTAAGAGCTTGGGCATCAGTGTTAATTGACCAAAACTCTACCCCAGAGACATCAGAATCGATCATCCGGTTAACAGCATTGCCACCACCACCACCGACACCAATCACTTTGATGTTGGCAACCCGACCAGGAACAATCTCCCCAATTCGGCTATTTTCTGGAGAAATCTTCTTATTATCATGATTTTGTCCGAAGTTCAGCCCAGAGTTATTAAAGGGATTAGTCGAGTTAACTGCCAGAGAGAATCCCGGCTGTCCCGCAGATTGGGAATTTTTATAGGTAAGTCCTTGGTTATTATCAAGTGTCATTGGATTTCTGAAAGGGTAGATAAACGACTTTTTCAGGTGTTATTCACCTCAGAGTCAACTTTAGTTTGACAGTGCCACAATACTATGGAACTGTTCTTTATTGTTTTCACTACTGCCAAGCCTAACAGAATTGGCAGTGCGAAAATTTGCTATGGGATAAGCTTTTAACACAGCCGATCGCACAGCCAATTCTAATTCTAGAGAAGTATACCTACATTTATCTAAAAGTGACCTGTATAACTTCAACCAGACATCAATCTCTTCATTCTTCTGGGCGGAGGGCATAACTTCTAAAGACATACTATAGCGCCTCTTCTGTGTCTCAATAATAATATTGTTAATAGGTTTCACCATTGGGGATGATTGCAACTTTAGACACAAAACTTACGTTCTACTTACTTATCCTGAAGCTGAAACTCAGCAAGAATTTACTTGTCAGACTATACCTGATTAACTTGTTCAGAAGTTAATGCCGATTTTCGTGCACTTTACCGGAAAACTGAAAATAATAAATATATTTATCAGCATAAAGCTTCTTAATTTACTAGGAGCTATCAATACATTAAACATACTAGATGTTTTTAGGGATTTTGGGAGTTAATTTTTGGTCTTTTTGGTTCATTTGTACTAAAGGAAATTCGGGATTTTTCAGATCAATATACTCTATTTGGCCGGAATCAAGTTTTGCTGCTAAATGGCGCATTTGGCCAAGTACCTTAATTTGTTCAGACACCTGGGGGCTTGGAACGCCGAGATGCACATTTCCTAGTTCTGTTTTCAAAATTAAATTTGTTGGATTTCGACAATCAATTTCCATCACTTCCACCGGACTTTGGCTGACAGCTTGATGAAGTTGAGTCCAGTAGAGGCAGTATTGTTTTGGCGATCCAATTACTCTGAGATTAGGTAATTTGCTCGTCGGATTCAGTGATGTATATTTTTCTAAAGGCATCCAGACTCCACTTGCATCTAGTAAACCGATTGTTACTTTTTTGTTGCTAAGTGTTTGAGTCACCGCTACAGGTACTCGTTCTTGGATTTCAATGGTTAACCCAGGAGGAAACAGGCGGCGTCTGACGATCGCTTCGGCAATAGTTGGTTGTTTCTTCAAAGAGTCAGCGATCGCTGACGGTTCAATCCGCCACAAAGACTGAGGGTAAGATAGCACCAACAGCGACTGAGCTGTTTCATCCGACAGTAATTTATTGCCTGATTTCATCACTATTTGTTTAGGAGCTTTTAGTATCCACACTGGCTGGACTACCATCCATAGCAATCCACTCGCCAAACCAATAATCGCAAAGGTTCGCCAAATAGCCTGAATAATTCTCATCCGCCGCCGCCGACGTAATTTCTGACGACGCTGGGCTAGATTCGTGCGCGAAACTGATATTATGCCAGCCATTCAAACCCCTTTCTGGTTGCAATCTAAATTCCTGGACGCGATCGGATGATGATTAATTTCACTAAACCGTGTAGGCATCTGTTAGCCGATCTCCTCAAGACTTTTTTATTTTTAGTAACACTTTACACTAACTACACAAGCATTATGGCGCTAGCGATCGTTCCGATTAAAGTTTCCGGTGTCCATTTTTAACTGACTGTAATCTTTTTGACAAGTTATTTTTGAAGCTTTTTTCTCTAAAGATTACAAAATATTAATTTAGATGTTTAGGATTTTATTTTCTTGACAAATAGAATCTAAGATGATATATCAATATTCCTAAATCTCTGTGTCCTTTGCTATAATTCATACTAGTCCTACTCATCAGTTATCCAAACTGAGAACCATGTTAGCTTGTAGCTTTTTTTACTGATTCCCTAAGCCTTAAAGGTTCGTAGCAAGTCAAACAAAAGCTAGAGATTGTCAAAACCTGAATAGCAGGTGTAAAAATTAAGAACAGATTATGCTTGTCTGTGATGACGAGCAATTAAATCTCTACCATACTACTGACAGTGATCCTGCGCCAGGTGCTGTCCTTTGTAAGACACTACCAACTTGCAAGCTAATCCTATGCCTACATTTCTGACAGAGATTAGTTGTATAAAAATACGAATTAAACTGCATCTACATACACATCTAAATACATGAAAACGACATTAAACTTATCACGTTTTTATAAAGCATGTAACCCCAGCTACACGCTAAATACAAGTAACGTCCTAGATCGGCAGTATTACATAGATTTTGCTGATGTACGTGGTTGCAAGATTGTGGAAGAATTGCAACGGACTATTGTTCGGATTTCTCCTGATGAGCCAACCTGCCAGTTATTTACGGGCCATATTGGCTGCGGTAAGTCAACGGAATTGCAGCGCCTGAAGACAGAACTGGAAGTGGCAGGATTTCATGTGGTTTATTTTGAGTCGAGTCAAGACTTAGACATGGCGGATATTGATGTCAGCGATATTTTGCTGAGTGTAGCGCGTCAAGTCAGTGCCAGTTTAGAAGGCATTAGCATCAAACTCAAAGCTGGTTACTTTACCAATTTGCTTAAAGAAGTAGGCGATTTTTTGCAAACCCCCATAGAGCTTTCTGGACAAGCAGAGTTATCCTTGGGTATTGCCAAAATTACTGCCAAAACCAAAGATAGCACCCAGATGCGTAATCAACTGAGGCAATATCTGGAACCACGCACCAATAGTATTTTGCAAGCGATTAACGAAGAAATTTTAGAAAAGGCTGTTGAACAACTAAAGCTGCGGGGTCAAAAAGGACTGGTAGTGATTGTAGATAATTTGGATCGAGTGGATATGCGTCCCTTAGCATCGGGACGATCGCAACCAGAATATCTTTTCATCGACCGAGGTGAACAGTTACGCCGCCTCAAATGCCACCTAGTTTACACAATTCCCCTAACGTTAATTTTCTCCAATGAGTACGAGACACTGAAAAATCGTCTGGGGGGAGGGATTGCGCCAAAAGTACTGCCGATGGTATTAGTGCGGCAAAGAGATGGTAGTGACTACGAACCAGGGATGTCACTAGTGCGCCAGTTAGTTCTAGCAAGAGCTTTTCCAGAAGTTCCTTTGAATGAAAGGCTTTTATTAATTACAGAATTATTCGATCATTCCCAAACTTTGGATCGTCTATGTCGCGTTAGTGGTGGTCACATTCGTAACTTATTGGGTTTACTCTATAGCTGCCTGCAACGACAAGATCCGCCTTTTTCTAAGGAGTGCTTAGAAGCCGTGATTAAGGACTACCGCGACGATCTGCTATTAGCTATTGATGAATCGCAGTGGGAATTATTGTTTGAAGTAGTGCAGCAGCAGAGAGTTAAAGGTGAATCTGACTATCAGAGCTTACTAAGAAGTATGTATCTGTTTGAATATCGTGATTCTCTGGGGCGTTGGTTTGGCATCAGCCCAGCCTTAGCAGAAACAAGAAAAGTTTTGACTTGGCAAGAAAGCAAGTAACAGTCCTGGGTGAGTCAATTGTCATTAGTCATTCATTATTAACCGAATGACCAATACCCAATACCTAATGCCCTATACCCCATGTCCAATAACCAATGAATAATGACAAGCAGCTAGGTGTCTATACCAAAGAAAATCAGCAGAATTTGCAAAGACTAATTAGAGCGATCGCGCTTTCTGAAGGTCAGTTTGCTCTGATTTTAATTCGATGTAACTATAGGCAATTACGTGAGCAAATGTTAGACAATATTCGCTCCATCAGCAAGGACATTAATATCAGAGAAATCGTTCTCAAGGCATCAACTACTTCTTTACACAGCAGAATAATATCAGAACTATCTTTAGATAATCCTGCTGTCCTTACAGATTCTTTGCCATCTGCTGTGATGATTTTCGGTATTGAGTCAACTACTGACATGAAAAACTTACTTACAGGCATCAACCAAGCACGAGATATCTATGCCGCAACTTTTCCATTTCCAGTAGTGTTGTGGCTAGAAGATGAAGTGGCATCATTACTTTCAAGATTAGCCCCTGATTTCAAAAGCTGGGCTGTAACCACTATTAAATTTGAAATGGCAAAAGCAGATTTATTTACTTTGATCCGTCAAAAGGCAGAATCTGAACTTACCAACGTTTTAGAAGCAGATCCCGAAACATTATTATCTAATACTTTCCTAGATTTAGTTCCCAAGTCCCAACACCATTACGAAGAAATAGAATCAGCCCGTAATGATTTGCTGCGCCTGTACGGACTTCAATTAACACTAAGATTAGGAGCTAGTTTAGAATTTATGTTAGGGCGAGATAAATACGCCAACAATCAAATTAATGGCGCTTTAGCCAATTATCAAAGAAGCCTACTGTTATGGCAGCAGGAAGAAAAGAGAGTAGCAGAGTCAGTGAATAATTCTTCTTTTCTCCTTTCATATCCTCAGTCTACCCCTTCCTCGCCTTTACTCAATAAAGCAATAGTCGTATTCCACCTGGGGCTGTGTTATCAACGAATGGCAGACTTATATCAGAATACTAATAGTAGCTATTGCCAAAATGCTCTCTCGTGGTTTAAACAATGCTTGGAGCTATTGGAAGAGCTAAAAAGAGAAGACTTAGTTGCTAAATTTATTTTACCTGCTTGTAAAATGCTGCAATGTTTACAAGCCTGGAATGACTTAAAAGAATTAGCTCAAAAGTCATTAGATTTACATAAAATTTATGGAACTCCGGCACAAATTGCTGAAGATTATGGTTTTTTGGCAAATGTGGCGGCTTCTGAGTCGAATTGGGTACTGGCTCATGAATTAGCGAATACAGCACTTTCTATCTCTGAAGAAGCAACAGAAGTTTGTCTCCGAGATGCTTGGCGAAAACGACGACAAGAAAGTTGGTATCTTCTCTTGCTAGCACGTGCACAGCAGCATCTGGGTAAGTGGGAGGAAGCTATCAATAACCTGGAATGGGCGAGGGTAGTTTGTGAACTACAACATGAGCCATCACTTTACTTAGAGATTTTAGAGGAACTGCGATCACTTCACTTTTTTGAGCGTCATGACTATACAGAAGCCTTTAAACTGAAACAAGAAAAAATTAAAATAGAACATCAGTATGGCTTGCGTGCCTTCATCGGGGCAAGTCAATTGCAGCCGCAACGCCCCAGAGTTAACCCAGTACTAGAACCTCACAAAACACCGTTTATTCCTGAAGAAATTGCCCAAGAAATATCTGCTTCTGGACGTCAACAAGATGTCAATCGTTTAATTGAAAGAATTGCCCGCGCTGACTACAAACTCACAGTAATTTATGGGCCATCAGGTGTAGGTAAAAGTTCAATTCTCAAAGCTGGTTTAGTTCCAGCACTTAAGGGAAAAGTTATCGGTGAACGCATTCATATACCTATTGTTTTGTCTGTTTATACTGATTGGATTACAATCTTCATAAACAGTATAAATCAAGAGCTTGCATACACAGGAATATCGGTTAATCTTGGCTCTACAGCTACTATGCTGCTAGAAAAGATTCGGTTAGCATCTGAGCGCAATTATACAATAATTATTATATTAGACCAGTTTGAAGAATTTTTTTTCATTACTAATCCTTCTACACAAAGAATAGAATTTTACAAATTTTTTAGTGAATGTTTAAATATTTCATTTGTCAAAATTATTATTTCATTAAGAGAAGATTATTTACATCATTTATTAGAATTTGAACGTTTGAGCCAGAAAAATAGTACAAGACTATATGATTTAGGCGTAATTAATAAAAATATTCTTGATAAGGACATCCGCTACTATTTAGGAAATTTCTCTAGCCAGGATGCTAAAGCCATAATTCACAGTCTCACTCAACGTTCACATTATAAACTGAATGAGGAATTAATTAACCGATTAGTACAGGATTTGACAGGAGAACAAGACGAAGTACATCCAATTGAATTACAAATAGTTGGTGCTCAACTACAAACAGAAAACATTACCACACTCGGACAGTATAAACTTTGCGGTGGCTCGACAAAATTGGTGGAACGCTGGCTTGGGGAAGTTATTAAAGACTGCGGTCAGGAAAACGAAGAGTTAAGTTGGAAATTATTATTTGAATTAACTGATCAAAAGGGGAGGCGACCGTTAAAAACTAAAGCTGATTTAGCGGCGGCATTAGTTAATAATACTCATATAGGTACAATATCAAGCTTTGACACTGTTGGGGAACTGATTTTAGAAATATTAGTGGGTTCAGGGTTGGTGTTGCAAACCAGAGAAAAGTTAGGCGATCGCTACCAGCTAGTTCACGATTATTTAGTTGAACCAATTCGCCAAAAAAACAACTATGGCATAGTCGCCGAATTAGAAAAAGTCAAACTAGAAAAAACTCAAGCTGAAGTAGCCCAAAAACTTAGTCAAAAGCAACTCAATTTGATATTGCAACGGCGACTGCGGGAAGCACGGATCGCAGGCGCAATCCTGGCAATCATGGGAGGAACAATTGCAGCATTATGGTGGCAAGCCGACTTGCAAAAAAGAGCAGCAATTCGCCAAACTCTACGAGCTGAACGCAGTGAAACCAACTTTAAAATTAGTGCGATCGCTGCTGCTAGCGAAGCTTTGTTTGCCTCTAATAAAGAGTTTGATGCCCTATTAGAAAGTTTGCGGGCTTGGAGAGGACTTAAACAGGGAAATGGAGTGAAACCAGATACCCGAATGCGAGTCGTGACAGCCCTGCAACAGGCAGTTTATGGCGTAACAGAGGTTAACCGCCTGGAAGGCCACACTGATATTGTCTGGGGAATAACTTTCAGCCCAGATGGTCAGTTGCTAGCATCAGGCAGCCGAGATCAGACGGTGAAACTTTGGCATCTTGACGGTACCTTACTGCAAACTCTCAAAGGTCACACTGATGCTGTCACCTGTGTAAGTTTCAGCCCTGATGGTCAAACCCTAGCCTCCGCCAGCCTCGACAAAACAGTGCAAATCTGGCATAAAAACCCGGTTACAGGTGAATTTGACCCCAAGCCATATAAAACCCTCAAAGGACATGGGGATTGGGTTTATAGCGTTAATTTCAGTCCTGATGGGGAGTTGTTAGCTACTGGTAGTAAGGATACAACCGTAAAACTCTGGCGCAAAGACGGCAGCTTAGTAAAAATACTCAGAGGACATCGAGGGTGGGTTAACTGGGTAAACTTCAGTCCCGATGGTCAATTCATCGCCTCAGCCAGCGACGACAAAACAGTGAAAATCTGGCGACGGGACGGTAGCCTCGTTACAACTTTGCAGGGACATCAGCAGGGTGTAACTGTGGCTGTTTTCAGCCCAGACGGTAAATTTTTGGCCTCAACAGGTAGAGATCAGACAGTGAAACTTTGGCTCAGGGAAAGTAACAACACTAAAAACGGTTTTGACTTTCGTCCTTACAAAACTTTACGACACCATAGTAATACAGTGTGGAGTTTGAGCTTTAGTTCCGATAGTAAAAAGTTAGCTTCCGCAAGTGAAGATAAAACCATAAACCTTTGGAGTATCACTGGTAATTTACTCAAAACCTTGAAAGGACACAGCGATGCTGTTGTCAGCGTAGCTTTCAGTCCAAATAATAAATTGCTGGCCTCAGGAAGTTTCGACAAAAGCGTGAAACTATGGAGTTTAGATGCGCCAACACCGTCTATTCTTCAAGGGCATCGCAAGCGAGTTTTGAGCGTTGCTTGGAGTCCCGACGGTCAAATGCTAGCTTCTGGTAGTAGCGATCGCACTATCAAACTTTGGCAACGCTACACCAGTAATGGCGAGATCAAAACCCGACTTTACAAAACTTTAGTGGGGCATACAAATCAAGTTCCTAGTATCAGTTTTGACCCCAAAGGTGAAATGCTGGCCTCAGGAAGTTTTGACAAAACAGTGAAACTCTGGCGGCTGGACGGTACTTTAATCATGACTCTGTACGGCCATACTGATAGTGTGACGAGCGTGAATTTCAGTCCTGATGGTCAGCTTTTGGCATCAGCTAGCAAAGATAAAACAGTGAAACTTTGGAACCGTCAGGGCAAATTGCTCAAAACCTTAGTGGGGCATCAGGCTTGGGTAAATAGCGTAAACTTCAGCCATGATGGTCAGGTTTTAGCCTCTGCCAGTGATGACCGAACTATTAAACTTTGGCGTCGGGATGGTACTTTGCTCAAAACTTTTTCGCCCAATGACAGCTGGGTGATGGGTGTCAGCTTTAATCCCACTGACGAGTTATTGGCTTCTGCTAGTTGGGATAACACCGTGAAACTGTGGCGACGGGATGGGACGTTGTTAAAAACCTTATTAAAAGGGTACAGCGATAGCATCAATGCCGTAACTTTCAGCCCCAACGGTGAATTACTCGCCGCCGCCAGTTGGGATAGTACAGTGAAACTTTGGAGTCGTGACGGCAAATTAATTAAAAGTCTCAATGGGCATCGCGGTGCGGTATTAAGTGTCAGTTTTAGCCCAGATGGTCAAACATTAGCATCAGCTAGTGATGACAAGACGATAATTCTGTGGAATTTAAATCTTGATTATCTGCTTGTTCGTGGTTGCGACTGGGTAGACGATTACCTCAAGCACAACCGCAACCTGGAGAAGGGCGATCGCCTTCTTTGTGAAGGCATAATCAGTACAAACCCTTTTTAACTATGAATTACGAATTATATTAAAGCCTCAATCAGCAACCGCTCTTGGTTTAGCGGTTGATGAGGTGAACAGAGTTGTGAATTCCGAGCTAGAAAATAATTTTCCACATAATCAGCCGCCTGAGCGATCGCTCTCCAACACCTCATGGCTATTTTCTTCGGGAGCCTCTTGTGACAAATTCGCTAAAAATCTTTGTAGTCTCATCCGCTCAATATAAGGCCAGCCTCCCTCAGACTCAATATCTTTCAGTAGTGAGTATAGTTGCCGACGGTTAACAGGCAAACTCTCTTGAAAAACCCCATCCCGGATCTCTCGGTGTAACTGCTCCAATTGCCGCAGCAAAGCCAAAAGAGCTACAGTATCGCTTTCACAAGCCTGAACAGCATCATACACCACAGTGGCGATCGCTTGCTCTTTACAAGACAACTCTCCTGATTCAACATTTTTATTATTGTTCATGCCACCCTTTCCGTATAAATAATGAGATCAACTCAAATTTACCGGAGATTTTTAATTTTCCCTAGCTTGTCAGTCTAAATTCCTCTAATCAGCCTTGTCCCTCTGTCCCCGCATTCCCTCATTAGCCCTAGCCAGGGGTAAATATAACTAGATTTGTATCTTTATCAAAAGCAATTGCGATCGCTCCTCAAAGAGCATAGTAACCTTTACCATAGCCTCCACAGCAGCTAGATGTGATCACCACGAGACTTTTTTGATTAAGAGTACTTTGATTTTGAGTTAAAAAAAATCGTATGATCTGGCTGATTTGCCTATCAAACAATGGGCTGTATGTAGTGGCATCACATACATAATACAAAAAGACTTGGGCAACGCCGCTTTTGCTATATGCAAGAGCAAAGTGCGAAGCAGACACCCCTCTTCGCGCTCTTTGAGGTAAGCACTTATGCCTCAGAGTGTGGGGCTTACTCATCCACCCGCCCAACTCTCACAAATGCCACCACCAGTCAAACTGCTGGTTTTTTGCTCCCATAGTGACACACATCCAAAATGGATGCAGTGTGCTACTTAGTACATAACACCACAAAAAGGGTATGGAATTTAATCATTCGTAGGTTGGGTAGAACGTAGTGAAACCAAACATCAAGTCTGAATATTTCCCAACCCCTTTTACGGTGACGTGTACTTAGTCTGGGATTTACACCCCAAGCTCAAGAGAGCGAAACGTTTAATTACGTTTAGCAACAGAAAATTTTGAGCTGCGGCTGACAACCTAGACGCCCGGATACTTGCTTCAACTCTCTTAATTAGAGCAAAGCCGTGTCCGACCAAAAATAGCTTTTCGCAGAGTAGCGGCTTCTCATCAGAGATCAAAGCTTCGATGCAGTTTTACAACAAATCTATTAATTTTTGAGATTGAGGTTGACCATGAGGTATCGCGCTTTAATTGTTGCATTCTTGGCTTTGTGCCTGGGGCTAATAACTGCTTGTAGTGATGCTCCTGCTAGTAGTAACAGTAGAGATGTACTCACTTACGATCAAATTCGCGGCACTGGCTTGGCGAACAAATGTCCCCAACTAACAGAAACAAGCCGTGGTTCCATTCCCATTGATTCTAGCCAGTCTTATGCCATCAAAGAACTTTGCTTGGAACCAACTAGCTTCTTCATCAAAGAAGAACCTGCTAATAAACGCCAAGAAGCAGAATTTGTTGCTGGCAAATTGTTGACCAGATACACTTCCACCATTGACCAGGTGCAAGGAAATCTAAAAATCAACTCAGATAATAGCTTGACCTTTGCCGAAACTGATGGTCTTGACTTCCAAGCCATCACTGTGCAACTTCCTGGTGGTGAGCGAGTCCCTTTCCTGTTCACCATCAAAAACCTGGTTGCTCAAAGTCAACCTAGTTTGACCAGTATTAACACCTCCACGGACTTTGAAGGCACCTTCAAAGTTCCTTCCTATCGTGGTGCTGCCTTCCTAGATCCCAAAGGTCGTGGTGTCGTCAGTGGCTACGATAATGCCGTGGCTCTCCCCGCCCAAGCAGATGATGAAGAACTTACCCGCACTAACGTCAAGCGTGCTGAAAATCTCAATGGCAAGATTTCTCTACGAATCGCCAAAGTAGATAACTCTAGTGGTGAAATTGCTGGTACTTTCGAGAGCGAACAGCCATCGGATACAGATTTAGGTGCTGGCGAACCTAAAGAAGTCAAGATTCGCGGTCTATTTTATGGACGGGTTGAACCAACTCGTGCCTAAATCCTCTGAAGTAAGACAACTGACTGGCACTCAGAACGACAATTCTGTAAGTATCAGACTTAATCACAAAAGTTAACTTATTTACCCTCTTTTTTCACGAGGGTAAATAAATTTTTTACAAAGATAAGGAAAAGTTACATACAAGCCCTAACCCAAGAGTGGGTGGGACGGTTGACTAAAAGACTATCTATGTACTTACAGCAGTTTTCAGGGATTTAGACCACGACTGAGATGGGGAATTGGTAAGTAAAAAGTAGCGTAGTTAAATTACTTGAAAAGCGCTGTAAGTATAACAAAGGGCATCTCGCCCTTTTTTTTTTGGCTTGCATAAATATACATAGTACTTTTTAATTTTTATTAGTAATTTTTAAAGATTGGATAAATTCCAGTTGAATAGACACGTAATTTTACTGTAAATCCAACTTTTGCTGCTCTAACAAAATACGGAGTAATTTTGTTTGGTTTCCCTAAATTAATTTTATCATTCATTAATTAAAATTAAGTAAAATCTCGGTTTGATATTTAGTAATTAATTTTATATTTTGTTTATATGTAGTTTTAAAAAAACTCCAGTTCATCCCAAAGATAAATAACCAACTAAATACCGATTTTGCCCATTTAAATTTTGCTGCATTGTGAAGTGACCTATAGGATTTTTCTAGAAAAGCTTTGTTATTTACCATAGTATTTGCTAGGAAATATAGCACGATATTATCTTTGATGTCGTGCGATCGCAGCTGAATTTAAAAGCGAACAATTAAATCTTTCTTTGCTCAATAAACAGGGTGCTATGCCTACCACAGTCACCAACGACCTAAAACATGAAATTTGGCAGTTGTTGCGAGAATATCAGCAATCTCCGTCAGAAAAAGTCCGCAATCAACTAGTAGAACTCAATTTTGGGCTTGTAAGAAAAGAAGCTCACTACTGGACGAATCAATGTCATGAAACCTACGATGATTTGCTCCAGGTTGGATGTTTGGGTTTAATCAGAGCTATTGAAAAATTTGAACTTTCCAAGGGACACGCCTTCAGTTCCTATGCTCTTCCCTATATTCGGGGTGAAATTCAACACTATCTTCGAGATAAAGGTGTCACGGTGCGAATTCCTCGGAAGTGGTTAGCCCTACAACAGCAAGCAATAGGAGTTTCACGTACTTGGCGTGAAAAACATCATCGTCAACCTAACGACTCGGAATTAGCAGCAGCACTGGAAATTTCTCTAAACGAATGGCAAGAAATTAAATTAGCATGGATCAATCGCGCTCCCTTGAGTCTCGATGTACCAATCCAAGACGGAGAAGAAAACTCTACCTGTTTGGGAGAAATGGTTCCAGATCCTCACTATCGCAGCTTTCAACTAGCACAAGAAGACCAACTTCGCTTACAACAAGCATTGCTTCAGCTAGAAAAACGCACCCGCGATGTGTTGGAATGTGTGTTTTTGCAAGATTTGACCCAAAAACAAGTTGCAGAACATCTAGGGATCAGTGTAGTAACGGTTTCCCGTAGAGTCAAGAAAGGTCTGGATTCGATGAAAGAGCTTATGGGTGTAGCAGAAGATTGACTGCAAATAAACACCAACCCGCAGTTATGCTGGGTAGGCAGTGCTAAAAATAACCTTGAAATATCAAAAATTAGGTTATAAAGGGAACATACTTTGCCTTTGATATAAATTTTAGGCAGGTTGATTTCCACTTTTAAATTTTCCAATGGCTTTTGAGAACAGCTCATGGGCAGAAATTCAAAAATTATAATTGCAGCTATTTTAACTTTGGCGATCGCTGGATGTGCTTCTGAAGATACACAACAAGCCATCAATCCTGCTCCAATTCCCAAAATAGCAGCAAAGTCGCCAGGGACGGGTCAATCCTTTAAGAATCCAGTAATACTTGCCAAACAGGAATTACAAGTTACTCCTGCATCTGCTAACTTGATTCAATCCACTAATCCTACAGAGCGGTCACGGCTAGTTGTGCTATCAAAAAATCGCAGTGACCCGTTTGCACAGCTTTTCGGACAGACGGTTCCCGGAATGCCTCAAATATCTGGAAAACCTGTTCCCGTGGTGCCTAAGCTACCGACTGCATCACTACCAGCACGAAAAGTTCCAACACGTAGCATAGCTTTAAAACCTGTTCCCGTGTCGCCTAAGCTACCTACTGCATCACTAGCAGGACGAAAACTTCCAACACGCAGCATAGCTTTAAATCCAAAGAAAAATAACGTTTCTTCTGTACCAAAACCAAAAAAAGTCAATCCTACCTTGACTTCAGTCTTGCCTAAGGTTTTGCCTCAAGTTATCTCCAACCCGACTTTAGTATCTGTACTGCCACTGCCAGCACAACCGGAGTTAGCAAGGGCAGTGCTTGTGACTGGTGTAGTTCTAATTAGTCAGGAACCACAGGCAATTATCAAAGTACCCGATGAGCCAACGAGTCGGTATGTGCAGGCGGGACAGCGATTAGCAGATGGGGTACTGATTAAACGTATTGAAATGAATCAGGGCTACAACCCCATCGTGATTCTGGAACAATATGGTATTGAAGTTGCCAAAATGGTAGGGGAAGGGGCTGTCAAGTCAACGCCGTCAGCTGCACCTGCTAGCGGCAATCCTGTTTCAGTGACAACGCCCTCCTCAAATCCTTCTAATGTTGGAGCTTCATAAAGATGGAGACTAAGGAAAAAATTGAATTCGCTGGTTTGCCTTTAGCAGTTTATAGAGAGATAGCAGCTCATTTACGTCAAGTCGAAGGAGTAGAAGCGGATTTAATTCCCCAGTCATCCCCAGAGTTTGATTACAATCAAAGTCAAATTGGTGGCTTGTCTATCTCGTGGACAGCAAACTCTGGTTCAGAAAGTCGGCAACGAGTTAACCAAATTTTGGCTTACTATCAAAATTGCTATATGAATCCTATTTGATTTCGTTCAAATCGAAGCCTCAGATTCCCGATTTTCCAAAGAAGTCGGGAATCTTGTTGTTCATGAATGATTTGGATGAACCAACGTCGAACTAGACCCCCAAACCAAGCGACACCTCTCTTAAATTAATTATTCGGGATTTGAATAAGCAGGCGATGACGATGCTACTAACGATCATTATCATTATACGGGATCGAATTTTTGGGCGATGCCTTTGGCTCTACCAAGCCAGACGCATCGGTATTAGGGATAGTGGTAAGCTGATTTGTTTGGGAACTTTACAACAGCAGCGTTCTGCTCACGGTGAAGGTTTCGGTAATGAAGCAATTAGATGTGTCTGAAGTGGGAAGTGATGGCATCCGTAGTTGGGAATATCTGTTTTTCCCATCCTTGGAAGCAGCAAGTATCTACTTGAATGAATAGCCTGATAAAACCGGAATGCTGGTGCGTCCCTCTAACTTGGAAGATATTTTTGTGCAATTAACGGGACACCACTTAGATTAACCTCATCCTCCTAACTGCCGCAGCATGGCTTCTACCCTGTTCACGCCATCTGAGTCATTGCGCCGCTTGTACAAGTCACGGGCTTTCTGAAGCAAGCTGTTCGCTTGTTTAGTTTGTCGTCGCTGTTTATACATCGAACCCATCAACTCATAAGTCTGGGCATTGTTCTTATCCAAGCTGATTGCTTGCCCGTATGCCCAGGTAGCTGCACTATAGTCTCCTAGACGAGATTGCGTCACAGCCAATCCTAAATAGGCGTTAACGCTGTTACGGTTCAGCTGGATAGCACGACGGTAGCCTTCCTTTGCCCCAGCTGTGTCCCCCAAATTCGCTTTGATGTAACCCACAGCGTAGTAAAAGTCACTATTGTTAGGGTTAATGCCGATCGCCCGACGATAAGCTGTTAATGCCGCCTGGTAATTTCCCTGTTGAGCGTATAAGTAGCCAATACCTGAATGAATTTTAGCATTCTTGGGATCTAAGCTAGCTGCTTGCTGATAAACAGCGATTGCACCACCATAATCGCCGGTATCAACTAATCTCCGTCCTTGTTCTAGTAGTTGCTTTAACTCTGGGTTTTTGCCTTGTGCCACTAATACCTGAGCCTGAGCTACTGAAGGTATACTGAAGGCAAAACATCCTAGTAACATCACACCAAACACAAATGATGTTGGCTTGTACACAGTAAATTTCCTGAAATTTTAGAGGACTTTTTTCTTGTACATTAAAACAAAAATATGGAGTTTTGAAAACTGTATTTCTTCGTATTGATTAAGATATTAATGTGTTCATTCGCTATTTCTTCTCCAATCAGTGCAATATCACAGAGTTTTTACACATAAAGATGAAGTGCAAGGTATAAATAATCAAATCAGCTGACTCTACATATAAATTCGGAGAATACCAGATTTACACTCTTCTTTGACAGTAGTTATACTTACTAATTCCCAAAAAACCAACAGGTATCTCACTTAATCCTAAATAGGCGATCTGCCAATGGCACTTAATACCCGATGGCTGCGATCGCAATCTAAAATTGTGTGAGAATATGTTTATAAAATCTATCTCAACGCAGGCTAATTATATATGTGTAAATAAATTTATATTTTTTAGAGTATTTTAATAATAAATATCAATATATATTCTACTTGGGAGGCTAATTTATGATTATAACTACTACTGATGTGATTCAAGGAGCCGTTATTGAGTCATATTTAGGTATTGTGACAGCAGAAGTAGTCTACGGCAGCAATTTCTTGCGGGACTTTTTGGCTGGTATTCGAGATATTATCGGTGGACGCACTGGTAGTTATGAGCGTCTTTTTGAGCAGGGTCAACGCAAGGCACTAGAAGAATTAGAACAACGGGCGCAACGTTTAGGAGCAAATGCTGTGATCGGGATTGAAATTGATACTGGTACAATCAATCTTGACCAGTCAGGAGTTCTTTTGCTGATTACTGCCACAGGCACTGCTGTAAAGATGCGTTGATCTTTTCTTGGCTGTATAATTACTTTGTGAAAATTTTATAATTAGGCTGAAAAAGTTTTGGATGAAGTCTAATTTTCTTACAGATGAATTATTATATATAGCAGTTAATAACTCTATTTTAACTTCTAAATAATTATTAAATAATAAATAAATATTGAATTTGATTAAAAATTGCTAAAATTGTTAAAGGCGTTGGTTTTTTTATAACTAAAGATAGATTCATTAAATATTTATATTGATAGATATAAGAAGAGATGATTTAGTTGTTTAATTATGACAATAAACATGAATATAACTGAGATATAGTTTGCTGAAACAGCATTGGAGAAGAGAAGCAATGTCATACATAAATCGGGCAGGTGATGAGGTTATTTCTAATGACCCTGTAGTACCAGGACGAGTAATTGAATATCATGACCTTGTTCGCTGGGGACCGATTATTTCTGGTTTGTTGGTTTCTTTAGCGACTCAATTAATTTTAAGCGCCATAATTGGTGCTTTTGCAGCAGGTGCAGTTGAAAGTTCAGGCGCACCAAGATCAATTGCCCCTAACGCTGCGGGTAATGCGGGGCTTTGGTCAACTATTGCTTTACTAATTTCCCTATTTACTGGTGGTTGGATTACAGCCCGTGCTTGTGGACCGATGAAGCGCAATACAGCTCTTCTTAACGGCGCAATTCTTTGGGCTACGACTTTGGCAGTTAGTTCGTTCCTATTGGCAAATGGAGTATCGGGTGCTTTTGGTGTTGCTGCTTCCAACGCTGGGGAAGTCTTAAACCAGGTACAACAGCAAGGTGGTATTAATGTACCGCGAACAAACGTAAGCGCTCAACAATCTCGTGATATTGCAGCAAATATACGTTCGGGATTATGGTGGTTTGTGTTTGGTTCATTATTGGGTTTAATAGCCTCAATGGTTGGGGCTGTAACTGGAGCTCGCAATGTTCGGACTAATAATTACAATCCTTAAAAAATTGTCGGTCAAACGAAATGTCATCACTTTTTAAAGCACCTTTTTACAGGTGCTTTTTGTTGATTATTTCAGGTTGGCGTTTGTAGCATCGAATTAATTCTGCCATAGTCATAAAACGCTTAGTAAACAGAACCCCAACTTCTGGTGAGAAGTCGGGGTTCTGGATATTAGTTTATATCCAGCTACTTGTATTCCTAGTTCACCACTTCAGATATGAACCTTCAATTCCCTGCTCACGTCGAATTTTACCATCTTTTTCAAACCAACCAATTACTTGTTGCGCTGTCAAATCTTCTATAGCAACACCGTACTCTTGGGCAATATGCTTCAAAAGCTTAAGTGATGAAATTGTCAATCTTGTTAAAAATTTTTCTGGGGAAGACAACAACGCCGCATCTACTTTTGCTGACTCTTCCAGAGTTAAAAATTGTGCTGATGGTTGCTGTGGTAATACGTCCATAAAGGCTATTTCAAACTTAGTTGATTATTGATAATCTGTAGTTGCTAAAAGGAGCATCTCACTTTCGTAGAAAGCTCTTTAAAAGCTCACCCCAGCCCTCTCTGTGAGTTCGGAGAGGGAGCAGGAATCTACTATTCAACTATTATCCATTACCGAAGCTAGATGTAAAACCGAGTTTATTGATAAAATTTTTACTTGCGAACTTGTACTAAATAGCCACAACGATGTTCGCCGTTGATAATCCAATGGGTGCGTTCTACGGTACAATCAGGTAAGACGGCAGCAAACATTTCTAATTCGTGACCACAAATGCTGGGGAAAGACTCGGCAACATTGGAAATAGCGCAGTTATGCTCCATTAAGATAAAGCGATCGCTCTCAAAGCAGTCATTCACATCAACCGGGTGATATTCCGCCATGAAGCCTTCGGCTTTTCTGAACTCGACTAAGTTAGCTACACGTTCTCGGAGTGAACCGCTACCCACGCGATCGCGGTATTCTAGTGCTTTGCGCTGCCACTGTTTCTCTAAAATCGATTTAAATTGGTCGTGTCCCATCGTTTCGGCTAAGGTGTCTAGCAGCGAAACTGCAAAATGACCATGGCCATCACCAAAGCGATCGCTCATTGTTCGGTGTAAGCGATCGCGTCCCTGACGACTCAGTTGATAAACGTGTTGCGGACGCCCCATTCCCTCCGCCTGTACTGTTGACGAATACAAAACTAGCTCCTCCGTCTCCAAATCCTTGAGATGGCGACGAATCGCTTGGGGGGTAACGTCTAAAACTTCAGCTAGCTCCAAAGCCGTTGCTTTTTCCTGTTTGTGCAGATACTCTAGGATATCTTGCTTGGTTGAGGACTGGTGAGTAGTCGCCATCTTCTAGTGCCAGACGCTCAACGAACGTCCCAAAAATTTCTTTGAAAATTTGACTTTCACAACATTGTTGTTGTTAATTTAGCGTAAAATGAAGATAACTTAAACAACAGCTATGTTGTTTTACTCTCCACCACTATTCTAGCAGCCGTGTAACCATTCCGTAACGTGATATGGGAATCGGCTAAAGAAAAGTCCATCTACCATCCTTAAAGAGATTCAAGTTCTGAACACGAGAGATTATTACTGATGAGTGCCACTGTCAAAACCTTAGTCAACCAACCCTACAAGTACGGCTTTATTACCGATATTGAGTCCGACACTATACCGCGTGGACTAGATGAGGACGTTGTTCGCTTGATCTCCTCTAAGAAGAACGAGCCGCAGTTCATGCTGGACTTTCGCCTCAGGGCTTATCGCCAGTGGCAAAAAATGACAGAACCAACTTGGTCCAATGTCAAGTATCCGCCAATTAATTATCAGGATATCATTTACTACTCAGCGCCGAAACGCAAGAAAGAAAAACTAAACAGCTTGGACGAAGTTGATCCAACCCTTTTAGAAACCTTTGAGAAGTTGGGCATTTCTCTATCTGAACAGAAGCGACTGGCAAATGTCGCCGTCGATGCAATTTTCGATAGCGTTTCTGTCGCCACTACATTTAAAGAAAAGCTAGCGGAAGATGGGGTTATTTTCTGTTCGTTTTCCGAAGCATTGCAAGAACACCCAGAACTGCTCAAAAAATACCTGGGTAGCGTCGTTCCCATAGCTGACAACTATTTTGCCGCCTTGAACGCCGCCGTATTTAGCGATGGTTCCTTTGTATACATTCCTAAAGGCGTAAAATGCCCAATGGAACTATCTACCTACTTCCGCATCAACTCTGGTGACACGGGACAATTTGAGCGGACTTTGATTGTCGCCGAAGAAGGTAGTTATGTTTCTTACCTCGAAGGTTGTACCGCACCGATGTATGACAGCAACCAGCTGCACGCTGCTGTTGTGGAACTCGTCGCCCTCGACAACGCTGAAATTAAATACTCCACAGTGCAAAATTGGTACGCTGGAGATGCCAACGGTAAAGGTGGTATTTACAACTTTGTCACCAAGCGCGGTTTGTGTCAGGGTGTAAATTCCAAGATTTCTTGGACTCAAGTAGAAACAGGTTCGGCAATTACTTGGAAATATCCTAGCTGTGTGTTGGTGGGTGATAACTCTGTGGGTGAGTTTTACTCGGTGGCGCTGACAAATCATATGCAGCAAGCTGATACCGGCAGTAAGATGATTCACGTCGGTAAGAATACCCGCAGTACAATTATTTCTAAAGGAATCTCCGCAGGTAAATCTAGCAATAGCTACCGGGGTTTGGTGAAAGTCAACCCGACTGCTAAAGGGGCGAGAAATTATTCCCAGTGCGACTCAATGCTGATTGGGGATAATGCCCATGCGAATACTTTCCCCTACATTCAGGTGCAAAATAATGCTGCGAAGGTGGAGCATGAAGCTTCTACTTCTAAGATTGGGGAAGATCAGTTATTTTACTTCGCTCAACGGGGTATTTCTTCAGAAGATGCGATTTCAATGATGATTAGCGGCTTCTGTAAGGATGTTTTCAATCAGCTACCGATGGAGTTTGCTGTGGAAGCTGATAAATTATTGAGTTTGAAGTTGGAAGGCAGTGTTGGATAGGGCTTGTAGTCAGCACTTTAGTGCTGTGAAATCGCTAGGAACCGAAAAAATTAACGCTTGTAGTAAGTGCTTTAGGGCTGGAGGAAAGCGCTAAAGCACTTACTACGAACTAAGAGAGAAGGGAGAGAAGATGATTATTGAAAATAGTGAAGTTGTGCTGTCGGTAAGGAATCTGACGGCTAATGTTGATGGGACACCGATTCTTAAGGGTGTAAATCTTGAGGTGCGATCGGGTGAAATTCATGCGATTATGGGGCCAAATGGTTCTGGTAAGAGTACCTTTTCTAAGGTGTTGGCTGGGCATCCAGCATATCAGGTGACTGGCGGTGAGGTGATTTTTCAAGGGCAAAATTTACTGGAATTGGAACCAGAAGAACGCGCCAGAAGTGGTGTGTTTTTGGCGTTTCAGTATCCGTTAGAAATTCCGGGTGTGAGCAATTTAGATTTCTTGCGGGTGGCGTACAATTCTCGTCGTAAGGCACAAGGTTTAGAGGAAATAGACGCTTTTGATTTTGACGATTTGATTGAGGAAAAGCTGGATGTGGTGAAGATGAATCCCAGTTTTCTCAGTCGAAGTTTGAATGAAGGGTTTTCTGGTGGTGAGAAAAAGCGGAATGAAATTCTGCAAATGGCACTGCTGGAACCAAAGTTGGGAATTTTGGATGAAACAGACTCCGGTTTGGATATTGACGCGCTCCGAATTGTGGCGAATGGGGTAAATCAACTGGCAAGTCCTGAAAATGCCACAATTTTGATTACTCACTACCAACGGTTACTCGATTATATTGTGCCTGATTTTGTGCATGTGATGGCACAAGGACAGATTATTACGAGTGGTGGTAAGGAACTGGCACTAGAATTAGAGTCTCGCGGTTATGACTGGGTTCTAGAAGAGTTTGCAGCTGCTGAGGTGGGTGTGTAATGAGTATTCAAGTTTCTCCCAGCACAATTCCTAACTCAAATGTAGTCAGTTTGACATCTACTCTGTTGGAGAAAGATGCCTATCTAACTGAATTATTGAATCTGGTAATCCCACCAAAAACAGAAGGGTGGTTGCAGGATTTACGTGAAGGTGCCGCTAGTTGGGTACGCCACTCGACTATCCCCACCACCCGCGAGGAAGAATGGCGGTTTACTGATTTGTCGTCTCTGCGAAAGGTGCAATTTAATTTAGAAACGGGAAATTTTGCGTCTTTACAATTTGAAATTTTGCCAGAAGCGGTTAATAGTCGTTTGGTATTTGTTAATGGCGTTTTTGCACCGGAGCTATCAGCAGTTGCAGATTTACCACCTGGAATTGTGGTGAGTAATTTGGCTGGCTTATCTGTGGTTGAGCTTGAGGGTATACAGCAATATTTAGCTCAAGCTGAGGGAGCGCAGGAAGTTTTTACGGCTCTCAACACGGCTGGGATAACTGATGCAGCTGTGGTGTGGGTGAAGAAGAATGTAGTAGTTGAGACATCAATTCATCTGGTGTTTATTTCGATTGCTGGGGAGACGGCGACGATTTCACAGCCGCGTTGTTTGGTGGTGGCGGAAAGTGGTTCGCAGGTGATGTTGGTTGAGGAGTATGTGGCAGGCAAGATGCCTACCCCACAAGAGGGGGGAGTTTATCTTACTAATGCGGTTACGGAAGTTTGGGTGAGTGATAATGCCCAAGTGAGTCACACTAGGATTGAGCGGGAAGGTGCAGAGGCTTTTCATGTTGGGAAGACTGCGATCGCACAATCTCGTGATAGTCGATATACTTGTCATGCCATAACTTTAGGTGCAAAGTTGTCGCGGCACAATTTAGAAATTTTGCAAACTGGTGAGCAGACAGAAACTAATCTCAATGGTTTGACGATAATTTCTGGTAAGCAGTTGGCTGATACTCACAGCGCGATCGCACTTAACTATCCTCACAGTATGAGTAAGCAATTGCACAAGTGTATTGTAGGCGATCGCGCTCATGCAGTGTTCAATGGGAAAGTTTTGGTTCCCAAAGCGGCGCAGTTAACAGATGCAGTCCAGTTGAATCGGAATTTGCTGTTATCATCTAAAGCTAGGGTTGATACTAAACCCCAATTAGAAATTACTGCCGATAACGTAAAATGCGCTCACGGTGCTACCGTTAGCCAATTGGAAGATGATGAAATATTCTATCTGCAAAGTCGGGGAATTGATGAAAACGATGCTCGGAAGTTGTTAATTAACGCCTTCGCTGCTGAAGTAATCAACCAAATACCAGTTTCCTCTCTGCGAGAAATCCTTTTAAACACAGTCAATAATCTTAAGTCCTTGACTAATGACTAATACTTCGGCTGCTTTCGACTTCGCTACCTCGGCTCCGCTCGGCACAAGTCAAGGCAAGTCGCTCAGTACAATTAAGTAATGACTAATACTTCGGCTTCTCTAGGAGACGCTAGGCGAACGCTCAGTACAAGTAACTAATCTACCAATGACTTTCACCTCTACCAAAAGCCTTGCTGATCAAGTTCGCGCTGACTTCCCAATTTTACATCAGGAAGTCAACGATAAACCCCTGGTTTATCTCGATAATGCTGCGACATCACAAAAGCCTTTGCTCGTATTAAATACCCTACGCGATTATTACGAGCAATATAATGCTAACGTGCATCGCGGTGCCCATATCCTCAGTGCTAAAGCTACCGATGCTTATGAAGGTGCTAGAGATAAAGTTGCCAAATTCATCAATGCTGCATCGCGTCAAGAAATCGTCTACACCCGGAACGCAACTGAGGCAATTAACCTAGTAGCCTACAGTTGGGGTATGAACAATTTGCATCCTGGTGATGAGATTATTCTGTCGGTGATGGAACACCACAGTAATATTGTACCTTGGCAATTCGTGGCGCAAAAAACAGGTGCAGTACTGAAATTTGTGGAACTAACACCGGAAGAAACTTTTGATTTAGAACAGTTTAAAAAGCTGATTTCTGACAAAACTAAATTAGTCTCAGTGGTGCATATTTCTAATGCTTTGGGTTGTATTAATCCAGTGGCAGAAATTGGTGCGCTCGCTCACAAATACGGTGCTAAATTCTTAGTCGATGGTTGTCAAAGTGTCCCACACTTCCCGATAGATGTACAGCAGATAGATTGTGATTGGTTGGTAGCATCTGGTCATAAAATGGTAGCCCCAACTGGGATAGGATTTCTTTATGGCAAGTTGGAATTGTTAGAATCAATGCCGCCATTTTTTGGTGGTGGTGAGATGATTGCAGAGGTATATTTAGACCATTGTACTTATGCAGAATTACCGCATAAATTTGAAGCCGGTACACCTGCAATTGGGGAAGCGATCGCACTTGGTGCTGCGATCGATTATCTTAGCAGTATCGGCATGGATAAAATCCACGCCTACGAAGCAGAATTAACGGCTTATTTGTTCCAACAATTAGAGCAAATTCCCCAAATTAGAATTTATGGCCCCAAACCAAATGCTAAAGGGGAAGGTAGAGCCGCTCTTGCGTCATTCACAGCCGGGGAAGTCCACGCTAACGACTTATCTACATTATTAGATCAAGAGGGCGTTGCTATCCGTTCTGGACACCACTGCACTCAACCATTACACCGTTATTTAGGTCTTGCTGCAACAGCACGAGCAAGTCTATCTTTCTACAACACCCGCGAGGAAATTGATATTTTCATCAAAGCACTGAAGGAAACTCTAGACTTTTTTGCAGGTTTCCTTGCTTAAAGTTACAAAATATTCAGACATTGATTGTGCCAAATATCAGCAACATATTTTGCTAATAATTGGCACAATTTAATTATCTGGATTCTTTACAGGAGCAACTAAAGTGTCATACAGTGACTTTACTTTAGACAGAGTTAGAAAAACCTTTGGCTTAACTATTTCTAATAAAACTGATATATTTGCATCTGTGCATGAAGTAGATTGTCCACCATTACTTGCAGAAGTATTGCGGGAAAATGTGCCTTTAGCTCTTGCTAGTAATACGGAAAAATCTCGTTCAGAGATGATTATTGCGCCTATTTTAATTGCTCTAAGGAAATATTTAAATAATCAAATAAGTTTATTTTCTGGTATCGATTTTACTGTTGATTCAACGCAAGGTTTAAATGGAAATTGCGATTTTATTATTAGCCGTTCATCAGAGTTACTAATTCTTAATGCACCAGTTGTCACAATTGTAGGAGCTAAAAAAGAAAATATCAATGCCGGATTAGGTCAGTGTGTAGCAGAGATCTTAGCAGCTAAATTGTTTCATGAACGTGAGGGCAATAACATTCAGACAATTTATGGTACTGTCACCACGGGAACTAACTGGAAGTTTTTGAAACTTATTGGGCAAGTGATTGAAATTGACTTAAGCGAGTATTATATTAATGATATAGGTAAAATTATCGGGATTTTATCTAACATCCTGACAGAATAAGTATTTTAACTACTTCTGGAGGTTTGGTAAGTTTTGTGGTGAAGTGTAAATCGCAATTACAAAACTTAATTACGAATTACGAACTTGTACTGAGCGACTTGCCTTGACTTGTGCCGAGCGGAGCCGAGGTAGCGAAGTCGAAAGGAGTCGAAGTATTACAAATTACGAATTATTTTAATATGCTTGTCAAGTCAACCCTTGCGGAACAAAGAACAGTCTTACACAACGTTAGCTGGGAAACCTTTGAAGCCTTGCTGAGAGATACAGGTGAAGATAGAGGTTCTCGGTTTGCTTATGACTGCGGTGTTTTAGAAATTATGACCCCACTTTTTGAACACGAAAATCCTAAAATTCAGTTTGACCGATTTATATTCGCTTTAGCAGTGGAATTAAAAATTAAAATTAGAAGTGCTGGTTCTACAACATTAAAGCGTCAACCAATAACAAGAGGAATAGAACCCGATAGTTGCTATTATATTCAAAATGAGCCACTAATTAGAGGTAAACAACAATTAGATTTAAGAATAGACCCAGCACCGGATTTAGCAGTTGAAATTGATATTACTAGCAGTTCTGTTAATAAATTTAATATTTATGCGGCTTTAAGTGTAGGAGAATTATGGAGATATAACGGTGAAGTTTTAAAATTTTACCAATTAGTAGAAAGCCAGTATGTTGAGATTGAGGTGAGTATAGCTTTTCCTTTGATTTCTGTTAGTGATATGAATAGATTTATCCAGCAAAGTAAAACTATGGATGAAATTGATTTGGTGCAATCCTTCAGCGCTTGGGTGCGTGGAAAGATAGGGTAAAGTGTACCTTATTGATAGATATAATTACTGGCTTATTTTTTTTAATATATGCTTGTCAATTCAACGGTTGGTGAACAAAGAACAGTGTTACATAACATTAGCTGGGAAACCTTTGAAGCCTTGCTGAAAGATACAGGTGAGAATAGAGGTTCTCGGTTTGCTTATGACTGCGGTGTTTTAGAAATTATGACCCCACTTTTTGAACATGAAAACCCCAAAAGTAATTGGTTCTTCAGTACATAGTATGCTTTTTCTAGTACTTACAGTTAATAATGAATCTGCATTTTAAGTCAATCAGGTCAAAGGTTTAACTAAAGATTTTATGCAATTTTTTATACTTTTGAACCTTTGCAGCTAATAATTTAGCATAGTAAGTACTGAAGAACCATATATCCCCATATCAACACCAAAAAACCAATCCATCCGGCTTGTCCACAGCCAAGCTAAGATGGCTTATAGCAAGCCCGGAATCAAATGTTGTAGTTGATTATCCACAGGTTCATCGTCAGAATCGGGCAGATACTCGGCTCCGGGTAAGCAGTGCAATGGGTTGTAATTTAACATGGTGGGTGCGATATCTACGACGGGCTATGCCTATACACATTCATAGCAAACTTATAATATTGATGATATCTATCCACCTCTGACAAGCCCCGAAATTTATTTATGAGATTATTAATTTTGAATTTTGAATTTTGAATTTTGAATTCGGAGTGAAGCGACGTGACTTTTTCTTGCGATAATTCGCAAGGGGGACGCGCTCCCCACTGGTTAGTAAAAGAGGGATAGATGACACTCAAGCGGTTGATTTTAATTTTTATACTGACGCCTATAGCAGTTCTGTTGGCAGTTTCGGCTTTATTCGGTAGTTGGCAAGAACCTCAGTTTCAAAGTCGCCTAGAACTGTATCAAACCAATATTGCTCTACAAGCCCAAGCTTGGCAATCAGAAGATAGGAACGATGACAATCTCCAAGCGATTCGGGAAGCTATACTTGGTGAGCAACCCCTGGAAAGCGCCACAAAGCAGTATCAGGAGGCGCGTCAATCAGTTCAAGCTAATTTAGACAAAGTTAACAACAAACTTGCACAATTACGCTCTCAACCTGAAACAATCACACCTCCAAAACCTCTACCGGACGTTGCTCCCACTATTAAAACCTCTAGACGAGGACAGCAACCCTTACAGCAGTCCCTCAAGCAATTAGAAAAATTACTCGCTGAATTAGACTTGCGCCTGGGAATTTTACAAGCACAGCAAGGACAGAAGGATACAGCCCTTAAGACTTGGAGTAAATTACAACAACGCTCAGAGATTAATCCAGAATTTGGGCAAACTGCTGCTGTATTGAGTGGACTGTGGAGTAATCCTCCCCGTCTCCTCCCAAATGCCCAAGAACCGATTCAAAAGAATTTAGAAGGTTGGTTTCGCTCTACTGCTTTGGTTCAGCTATACCAACTCCAGCAACGACAAGACGCTTTATCAGCAGTTAAGGCTACACAACAAGAAGCTGCTACTCAAGCGGTGATCAAATTAGCGCTTATTGGTACTATTCCCACCTTGGCAGCTTTAATTGGTCTAATACTGCTGATTTTGTTATTTGCTCAACGCTTGTTGAAAGGAAAAGCCTCATTACTAGCTCAAAATGCTGATGTCCCTTGGTCAACGCCTTGGGATGGTGAAACGGTTTTGCAGGTTTTTGTCGTCGGCTTTTTCTTCATGGGGCAAATTTTTGTGCCTTTGCTGATATTGCTGCTACCCATACAGCGTCCCGTTACTGATGTGAGACTTCAAGCGTTTTCTGTCTTGGTTAGTTACTTACTGGTAGCATCGGGTGCGCTGCTAGTGCTGTATTTTTCTCTCAAGCGCTTTTTTCCCCTACCAGAATTTTGGTTTCGCTTGCGTTTTCGAGATAAATGGTTTTTGTGGGGACTGGGAGGCTATTGTACGGCTTTACCAATAGTTGTGGTGGTATCTTTGATTAATCAACAGCTATGGCAAGGACAGGGTGGTAGTAACCCTCTGTTGCAACTAGCCCTAGAAAGCCAAGATGGTGTAGCACTTGGGATATTTTTCTCCACAGCAGCGCTCGCCGCGCCATTTTTTGAAGAAATTCTGTTTCGCGGCTTTTTATTACCCTCTCTAACTCGCTACTTACCCGTGTGGGGATCGATTCTTGTCAGTAGTTTGTTGTTTGCGATCGCTCACCTCAGCTTGTCGGAAATTCTCCCACTGACTGCATTAGGGATTGTCTTAGGAGTAGTTTACACGCGATCGCGTAACCTCCTCGCTCCTATGCTTCTCCACAGCCTTTGGAATAGTGGTACATTATTAAGTTTGTTCACATTAGGTAGCAATTAAAACTAACAAACTACTGTTGCCCAAAACAAAAATATCTGATTTTATCTCCATAAGTAGAAACAATTTACTAGTGATAATTGCTTGTAAGCATAAATACTCGCTGAAAACCAAATTAAGATAATGGCAAAAGCAAATCAAAGAATGCTGTTAAAACTATCTTGATTTTAGGCATTTTCGAGATATTAGAAGATTTCTCTTGCGCTTCTACGTTCCCACTAGCCACACAACTGGTCTCGTAATTGGTACGATGGCGTTTCACACCCGATGGAAGCTTACGCAAAAAAATCCGGAAATAATACTGATGGACTTGTAAAAAGTGGTGTATGTAGCAGCTTTTGCTGATTATTGAGGTTCATTCTTCTCAGGAAAAATGTTTTACCTAAAAATCTGCAAAACTGCCACACCAGGGTTTGCAATCATCAAATCCACCAAAGTTCATTAAGGAATGCCAAATCAAAGTTTCCGGCTATGCCGCAAGACATCTTAGCGTCCCATCTGGAAGAGAAGCACGCTGATTTTGCTTATTTGTCTTCGGGCTGACTCATCCTGAAAAAATTAAAACTCTCTTAATTAAGTAAATATATTTACTTAATTTCAGTCCCATAAATACTTTACTTTTATACTCAATTATTAAGGAGCAGCACTCAGATGGCAAATTTTAACCCTAGTCACCCTACCAAACAACTTCTAGCTGGTTACTGTGGCATTATCCTTGGAGCATTTGGGGTTCATAAGTTTATTCTAGGATACTCTTCGGAAGGCTTTATCATGTTGGTGATTTCTGTAGTTGCAGGTTCTTTCACCTATGGCATTGCCTTGTTAATTATGCAACTTGTAGGTTTAATTGAAGGCATGATCTATTTGAATAAGTCTCCTGAAGAATTCGTAAATACCTACTTTGTGAATAAGCAGGGCTGGTTCTAAAACTTTGCCAAGCTAGTAATCAAGGGTTTGTAGTAAGTACTTTAGTGCTTATTTTCTAAGCACTAAAGTGCTTACTACGAACTTGCTTACCCATAAATTTAAACTTGACAGATTATTATATTTATTTCTATTGATATGCTTATTATTAAATCTAAACAGCTTAACTGGGTGATGTTCTTCTTGCTGGGCATAGGGTATTTCAGTGTTATGTCTCATTTAGAAATCAACTACTTCTTAAAAAGCTTCATTGTCATCATGCCAATGCAGGTGGTAGCTATTATTTATGTAACTTACCTACGCTGGAGCCGACGTTGACACTCAACGAAGTACGATAAATTAATAATTTTAATATGGTTGACATTGAGTCGTAGTCCGATATTTCGCTTACGCTCAAATTAGAGACGCTTTTAGTCAGGCGTTGAATTTCTGTAGCGAATCTAAACACTTGCCATGCAACTTCTCCCAAAAACTAAGCTAGCCCCAGAACTTGACCCAATCTTAGAGAAAATTATTCTAGATGTTGGGGGCATGAAGTGCGCTGGGTGTGTGAGCGCAGTAGAGCGACAGCTAACCCAACATCCAGGAGTCAAGAGTGCCTGTGTGAACCTGGCCACAGAGGTAGCAGTTGTAGAGTCAGAAACTGGTGCAGTAGATGCAGATGCACTAGCACAGCGATTAACAGCCGTTGGATTCCCGACTCAACAGAGAAAAGCTAGTGGCACAGTCGCAGGCGAGATATCAACCTTACCAGACCCAGCAGAACGACAACGCCGCGAGATGCGTTCTTCACTGAGGCAGTTAGCGATCGCTGCGATGTTGCTGGTATTGTCAGGAAGTGGACATTTTGGTAATCTTGGTAGCTCAGTGCTGCCAGTACTAAATAACATCTGGTTTCACTGTGGATTGGCGACAGTGGCGCTATTAATTCCCGGTCGTCCCATTTTAGTAGATGGCTGGCTAGGCTGGCGGCGAAATGCGCCCAATATGAACACCCTAGTGGGATTGGGAACGCTGACAGCTTACATTGCTAGTTTAGTAGCGCTGCTTTTTCCCCAAATGGGTTGGGAGTGCTTCTTTGACGAACCAGTAATGATGCTGGGCTTTATTCTCTTAGGAAGGACATTAGAGCAACAAGCTAGAGGACGCGCTGCCGCTGCATTTAGGAAACTGCTAGCACTCCAGCCACTCTTAGCGCGATTGATTGCCAACCCAGAGAAAGGAGGAGTGGGATCTTCTAGTGTAGAGATTCCTGCTGAACAGGTGCGTGTCGGTGAATGGTTACAAGTGCTGCCAGGTGATAAAATCCCTGTCGATGGTGAAGTGGTAGTTGGTCAGACAACGGTCGATGAGTCAATGCTGACTGGGGAAGCCGTGCCAGTAATCAAGCAACCAGGAGATATGGTTACAGGGGGGACGCTAAACCAGTCAGGAGCGATCGCTATTCAGGCAACCCGTATTGGAAGTGATACAACTCTAGCTCAAATCGTCGCTTTAGTAGAAGCCGCCCAAACTCGAAAAGCTCCAGTACAAAAATTAGCAGATACAGTCGCTGGTTACTTTACCTATGGGGTGCTGACAGCATCTATATTAACATTTGTCTTTTGGTACTTTTTCGGCACTCATATCTGGACTGATATCACCATGTCTGGTGGTATGGAAATGATCAGCCACGCTGACCACTCCGTAGAGACGCGATTAATCGCGTCTCTACCCACTCCCCACTCCCCCCTATTAATCAGCTTAAAACTAGCGATCGCAGTTATGGTAGTCGCCTGTCCCTGTGCTTTAGGACTTGCCACACCAACAGCGATTCTTGTCGGCACTGCGATGGGTGCAGAACGGGGTCTGTTAATCAAAGGCGGCGACGTTTTAGAAAAAGTACACCAACTAGACACTGTAGTTTTTGATAAAACAGGTACTCTGACCACAGGTAATCCCATAGTTACAGACTGTCTGTTAATTGAGGGATTGGCGACTGGGGACTGGGGACTGGGAGCTGGGGAAGAGGCAGAAGAGCAGGAGAAGAATAACAATGCCCAATGCCCAATACTTCTCTACGAGAGGCTGCGCCAACGACTTCGCTCAGTACAAGTGCCCAATGCCCAATCCCTAATACAACTAGCAGCAGCCGTAGAAAGCGGTACTCACCACCCCCTAGCAAGAGCGATTCAGCAAGAAGCACAACGGCAGGAGTTATCTATTCCAGAGGCTGTGGACTTTCACACCGAACCAGGACTAGGGGTGTCTGCTGTGGTAGAGGGGACAGTTGTATTGTTAGGTAACTGGGACTGGTTGAATTGGCACGGTATTGCCATTAGTGAAATTGCACAACAAATAGCACAAGATTTAGCAACAGATGGTAAAACAGTCGTTTGCGTAGCAATTGGGGGAACTTTAGCCGGACTGATTGCTGTTTCTGATACCCTCAGACCAGATGCCCAATCCACTGTAAACAAATTGCGTCAGATGGGCTTACGGGTAATGTTGCTCAGTGGCGATCGCCCAGAAGCAGCTAGCGCGATCGCCAAACAACTAGGATTAGATAGCGCTGATGTAATCGCAGGTGTCCCCCCAGCGAAAAAAGCGGCGGCAATACAAGCCCTCCAGTTAGAAGGCACAAGGCGACAAGGAGGACAAGGAGGACAAGGAGGCAAGGCGACAAAGAAAACTCCTAACTCCCCACTCCTAACTCCTAACTCCTCACTCCCCACTCCCCACTCCCCACTCCCATTCGGCTACGCTCACGGCAAGCCCACTCCCCACTCAGTAGTTGCAATGGTAGGAGATGGAATCAACGATGCTCCAGCTTTATCCCAAGCAGATGTCGGAATTGCTTTACACTCCGGCACAGATGTGGCGATGGAAACGGCTGAAATTATCTTAATGCGCGATCGCTTAAACGATGTCGTCGAATCTATTCAGCTTAGTCGCGCCACCTTCAACAAAATCCGCCAAAATTTATTCTGGGCTTTTGCATATAATACAATTGGCATTCCTTTAGCAGCTGGTGTTTTGTTCCCTAGTCTAGGTTTTGTCCTTAACCCATCTGGTGCTGCTGCATTAATGGCTTTTAGCTCTGTTAGCGTCGTCACAAACTCAATATTATTACGGCGATTAGCTCATCACCCGTAAAATGCTCTTTTGTATGTAAAATTTCCCAGCACAAATCTTGGTTATTCCCATATAAAGTTGAACTGAGTCGCCCCGTCAGTTTTTACGCACGGAGCCGACAAAACCTCTTGAAACACCTACTAAAGCTATCATAGCTACTGGAGTAGAACGGCCATGTTCTACTCTTTCAAGGTATTATGCAACTTTAAAGCTTATTTAGATCAGCACCACAGACTTATGGTGCGCCAGAATCGCAGGATACAATACTAAACAAATCTTGATTTATCACAGTTGCACCGATTTGTCAATGGCAGCAGAACCCAATGAAAACCATCTACTGATTATTGAAGACGATCAAGGTCGCAAAGAATTTTCTCTGGATCACCCCGTCTACTCTATCGGTAGAGACCGCGATTGTGATATCCGTTTGATGTCGCAGTTTGTCTCACGCCGCCATGCCACATTAGTGAGATTGCCACGAGGGCATAATAGTCATAGCTACTATTACCGGATTGTAGATGGCGATGCTAAAGGTAAGCCTAGTTCTAACGGTTTGATGATTAATGGACGTAAGATACCAGCCCACGATCTCAGAAATGAAGATGAGATTGTTTTTGGTCCTCAAGTACGTGCCATTTATTACCTTTTAAGAGATACTCAGCGTTTGGGACAAACGGATTCGAGCGAATACGACATTACACTAATAAACCCCGGTATGACCGAGGATTTAGAGGATATAGGAGACTGAATTATAACTAGCATTAACAATTCAAAATTCAAAACCTTTTTAGAGGATGTTTGAAAAGTCCTCTTATTGGTAGCAAAACGTTTTAGCTCCCGCTAAATCCCTCGATAAATTGGGCGACTTTAATTCCGGTTCTCCCCCTTTTTAAGGGGGGTTAGGGGGGATCAACAAGTGCCTAAAATCACAGTTAACTACTTATCAAACATCCTCTCAGACGGAGCGAAAAGTTTGGTCATCTCCCATGCGCTAAAGCGTCTTCAAGAGTTGGGGCGACGCTTTAGAGATTTCCAACAAATAAATTATCCAATCTTGTGGGGTGGGCATCTTGCCCGCCTTTAGCTATGGGCAGGCAAGATGCCTACCCCACAATAAGTAGTTGAGTATTTTTTTACTTGAAAGTTCCTTAGCGGATAGCGCAACGATCGCAATCAGCGTCTGAGGGTTTCCCTCATGAACACCTTTTCAAGACAGAGAAGTGCCTGGTGCTCTTAAATAGCCTTGTGGCAATTTCTCTTGATTTAAACCCCGACTAGAAACTGATACTACGTGTAAAGCTAGGGTTCTTAAACCCTTTAATTTACGACAACAGCCAAAGAATTCCACCAGATGAAACTGTGGGAGTGTCAATTAAATCACTCATTAAAGCTATTATCCTGCAAGACTTTCAATCAAATGCCAATGACGGCTACTTTCAATAGCCTGCTTGATGAATTCAAACATTTGTCGGCAGTAATTATCTAGTTTAAGTGGTAGTTCTTCATTTTTAATCACAATACTCATCCGGGTTTCTGTTTCAGTAGATTTTGATTTATCAATCAGTACTTCTATTGTTACCAACTTAGGAAAAGGAACATTGCCAGGAACCTCACGAGCGATAATGTACTCGCCCGTATGGTATTGAATATCCAACTGAGAGTCCTGTAGAAGTTCTACAAGTAACGGCTGGAGATGGTCACTAGGAACAGAAACAATAAATGAACAGGTATAGCGAGCCATAATAGCCCCACGCCTTGCAACACTCCGTCCATCCTATAATACCGAAGTATATAAATGTAAAGTCATTAAAAAAGCAAAGTTTTGACTTTTGAGATCAAGCATTACCAAAATATACAGTCACATCTGTTCTATCCATAAGGAAATTGCCGTAAGCTGAAAGTTTGATCAAAAACTTTACAATAAAGCTTTGGCTGAGGTAGGAAATGAAAGTCGCAATTACTGGAGCAACAGGATTTGTCGGTAGTATTTTAGTACAACGACTCCACGGTGAAGGTCATAAAATAGTAGTATTAACTCGGAACACCGCCTTTGCTCAAAAGGTTTTTCCATCTGAGGCTTTCTCTAATCTAGAAATTGTTGCCTATACACCAAATACATCTGGTTCTTGGCAAGGTGTCATTGCTAGTTGTGATAGCATAGCTAATTTGGCAGGAGAACCAATTGGTGAAGGACGCTGGACACCAGAACGCAAACAAGAAATCCTCAATAGCCGAAAGCTAGGTACACAAAAAATAGTTGAAGCAATAGCCAACGCTAACCCCAAGCCAACTGTATTAATTAACGCTTCGGCTATTGGCTACTATGGCACCAGTGAAACGGCTAGCTTTGATGAAGCAAGTCTATCTGGTAATGATTTTCTCGCTCAAGTCTGCCAAGCCTGGGAAGCAGAAGCGAAAAAGGTAAAAGATGCTGGTGTACGATTGGTAATTCTCCGTTTTGGGATTGTTCTAGGTAATGGTGGTGCTTTAGGTAAAATGATTCCGGCTTTCAAACTCTTCGCTGGTGGACCGATTGGCAGTGGCCGACAGTGGTTCTCATGGATTCACGTAGATGATTTAGTTAACTTGATTCTGCAAGCTTTAACTAAACCGGAAATAGAAGGTGTATATAATGCCACTGCCCCTAACCCAGTCCGAATGGCAGATTTAAGCCAAACTTTGGGAGGAGTCATGAATCGCCCTTCTTGGTTGCCCGTTCCTAGTTTTGCGATCGAAGCTCTTTTAGGAGACGGGGCTATAGTAGTTTTAGAAGGTCAGCAAGTCATCCCGAAACGCACCGTGGAAACAGGCTTTGAGTACAAATATCCTAATTTAAAATCAGCGTTAACACAAATTCTTACAAGTTAAAAGGGAGTGGGGAGTGGGGAGATGAGGGAGATGAGGGGGATTAGGGAGATATAAGCAATGCCCAATCCCCAATGCCCCATGCCCCATGCCTAATTCTTTGACTATTGACTAGAGAGAAATTTTCTGGAAACCCAACTGATAATACCGCTGAGAATGGCACCGCCCATGAGAATGCCAATTGCTGGGTTAAACAAGGGTTGCCACAGTTTATGCCATAAATCCAAACCCAGGTTTACTCCCGCAGCATCTCCGATCGCAGCAACAGCTAACCAGCCAAAGCCAAAGAAAACTAAAAAAACATCTGCGACTAAAACCATGTTTAGCCAATTCAACAATTTATCTTTCATCTATCGTTTGATCTAATCGCACAAAATTTTAGGAATAGTAACTTAGGACTATTAACTAAGTGATGGGTAAGTGAGAAGTCAGGATTGCAGGCTTGAATTTAACTTCTAACTCCTCACTCCTCACTCCTCATTCTTCAAACAGCCAATTTTTAACTTTTGTCAAACTCTGCCAATCTGGTTTTCTACTTAAACCGTCTTCAATACTATTTTTTATTTCATCACTCCATTCTTCATTCACATAAATTAACTGTTGTGCTATGTCAATGTGTTCCCGCAAACCTTTTTGCCCTGTTTCCAGCATTGCTAAGGCGAGATTGACTCTCGCCTGGGGATCTTGTGGGTTTAATTTGACTGCTTTCTGTGCAGCTTTGTAAGCCAAGTTGGGTTTGTTATCGAGTAGATATAACCACGCTAAACAAACCCAAGCAGCACTAGTTTTCGGAGAGCGATCGCACACTTCTTTAAACACAGGTATTAAAGAATCTACTGCTTCTCCGGCTTTATAGCGTTCTAAACCTGTATCAAATAGGGAGTCAACTGTATTAGTCATTGGTCATTAGTCATTAGTCATTGGTCATTAGTCATTTGTCTTTCGTCCAATGACAAGGGACAAATGACAAAAGACTATATTACACCCCAAATGACTTGCCGCAACCGCAAGTTTGGTTGGCATTGGGGTTAGTAAATTGAAAGCCACCGCCAATCATGGCATCGCTATAATCGAGCATTAAACCGTAGAGATATAATAGACTCTTGCGATCGCTGACAATTTTGAAGCCATCATAGTCAAAAACTTCATCCTGCGGGGTAATCTTGCTACTGTCTTCAAAGTCCATCATGTAAGACATCCCAGAACAGCCACCCTGACGCACTCCTACCCGTAAGCAGAAGTCTGTCCCTTGCCTGTCCCGCAGAGATTTTACTTGGTGCAATGCGGCTTCGCTCAACAGAATTCCGCGTTCTTGAGCCTGAATTGCTTGTGTCATCTGCTTTTTCAACTCCTTAATTAGTCTAAGTGTTACTTTATATCGGCTTATTAATGCCTCTGGGTTGTCGTTGAGTGTTTTTATATTTATTCTAGCGGCTTAGATATCGCTAGATGCCATAATTCTAAACACTCCGTCAAAAGCAGCCAAAGATTTTTATTCTAGAATTGAGAGACTTAGTGTGTTTATACATTCGGTATTTTTTGAAGTTCAAGCCTTGCGGCAGCCTGAGAAGCAACTACCCTTCAGGTGCAGCTATCAAAACTTAATCCGAGGCTAGCTATCCCTCAAAGTCTACTTCCAAATTGCTTCTTTTGATTAACTTACTCTATGACAAGTTTTAATCGCTCTACCAGTCGTCGGTTAAAGAAATTAACTCAAATTCCTTCTGTATGGGAGGGCGATCGCCGTCCGTTGTCATCACCAAACCAGCACTCAGACTCAGAGGCAAAGGGAGAATGCATTCTTTGGGTAGATTACTCTCAAGGTGTTGTCCGAGGAATGGACGTCGTAGCTTCAGATATCGGACCAGAAGCAATAGTTCGCACCTTAATGCAAGCAATGGAGCATCCCCAGAGTCCGGCAAGACCTGCCAGACCCCAAAGAATTGTAGTCAAAGACCGCGAGATCCAATTTTACCTGCGGGGAGTGCTGCAAGATTTGGATATCGCCATTGACTACGCACCAGAACTACCTTTGATTGATGAACTCTTTCGGGCATTTGCCGACCTCCTCGATAGTGAAACCCCCGACTTACCCCCAGAGTATGCCCAAATCTTGCGAGAGAAAGCATTTGCAATTTGGCAAGCAGCACCTTGGGAATTTTTGGAAGAACAGCAAATTTTGTCAATTGAGATTAATCAGTGGGATGTTGGCACACTTTACGCCTCAGTCATGGGAATGCTGGGAATGGAGTATGGGATTTTGTTTTATCGGTCAGAAGAGTCTTTAAAACAGTTTCGCGCCGCAGTTTTAATAGATGAAGAATCAACGGAGCATTTAGAAGAAGCGTTCCTCAAGCAAGATTGCCTGTTTCTCACTTTCGAGAGTGCTGATCAAACCGATGAAGATGAGGATGAAGCAGATGATTTGGCGGATCTGCCATTATCAGAAATTGACCCCACCTTCGGGAATATCCACCCCTTAGAAGGATTGCGGTCTGTTTTGTATGATGAAGAAGCACTGGTAATGTTCGTTGCGATCGAAAGCTTGAGCCGCTTTATTCGCGATCACCGTCGCCAGCTTCATGAAGATATCCTCCCTACCCTCAGCCGTCGCTATCGCATTTCTCTGCCGCAGTCGGAAGAATCAACTAAATCTTTGGCTGTGACAGTCTCTACCATGCCACAGTTAGCAGCAGAATTAGAGGAAATGGCAGGCTTTGATGTCGGTGATCAGGAGATTGAGAACGCTGATTCACCGTCTTTCCAAGCATTGCAAGATGACTTGATACCAGAAGATTCCTTCCTCACCTTAGGTGTGGTGTCCTGGGAAATGTTAGAATACCTGCCGAAGGGGGCCAGTAACCATCAGGCTGGTGAAATCAAGCAAGTGGGTGACGGTTTGCCGGTGATTTTAATTCAAACTTCCCGGCCTAAGGCTAAGATTGTAATTGAAAGAATTGAAGCAGCAGGCGGACTCAAAGCAATTTGCTTTAATCCAGGTGCCGACCCCTTGGATGGCGATCGCTACGACCTGGGTTTATTACAAACTCAAAATGGTGAATTGTTCCTATTCGGTGAATTTTTAGATGAAGATCCGATTCATGTAGAAGCCCGAAAAAAATGGAATCAGCGCTGTAAAAATACTAAGGGCTACTGTGGCTTAATCATTGCCAAAGGACTAACGGGAGCCTCCCGTGGCAATCCTCAGTTACGAGATATGATGGCTTTGTTTGAAGGGCGTAGGCAAAGCCCGCAATTCGACTTGGCTCAGTGACCACCGTAGGCATCGCTTTCACCTAAAGATTTAGGTATTGGCACTCTCCAACTGATGCCCCAACTTAAATTGGAATAGTTACACGAATTCTGGCGATCGCGTATTTGATTCGCATATTGACTGGATTCATTACTGTTAGCGGATAGCGAGGGTTTAGCCCGTGCTGAGTGAAGTAAAAAGTACTCAGGATTTTATTTTTGCATTTGTACATGCCCCACCCCCTTCTAGGCGGTCTTTCAACTCAGCACTCTTCATCTGCGTACCTCTCAGGGCGTGGCACTTTGTAATGCATATTCATGTATCAATACGCTTGGGTTAAGAAAAATAGCTTTGTTGGGTAGAGCAATAGCGAAACCCAACAAATGGTTGATAATCTTGGGTTAGCCGGCGGGATCTTGCTACGTTCCTCAAACGCAACAGCTTACTAAATAGGCGACGACTGATTAGAAGTTAACTTTACCTCAATTTCATGAAGTACCTGTATTCTCATATTTTTCCAGTCATTTCATTTGGATATTTGTCAGTATAAATAACTACAATTCGCTAAAAATTTATCTGCAAGGTTCGGTTTAATCAAACCTAGCTGACCAATTAGATATTGGAATCTTTTTTTTAACAAGTTTTTGAGTTCAGCATCTTGTTATGTATCGATATCATTAAGCAAAAGCTTAGATGATATCTTTTTCTCTGTAATTTTTTTATAAAGAACCAAAATGAGCTTATTTAGTGTCTAAATGAAGATTATTTAAAGTCCGTAAATAATGGCTATAATGAACAGACTACCGAAAAAGATTGAAACCTACAATTATTTTTATGGGTATATTTAACAAATAATAAATAGTTGTAACTCAGAAGTTTATTGCCAGTAATTTATCTCTGAGTTTAAATCTGACCATCAGGTTTGCTGTCCGATTTTTAGCACCATAAATGGCTAATAATGATTGATATAGTCTCAAAATAGATGAATACGAACAAAGGCGAAAAAACCCTGAGTTAAAAGCAAACTATATCGCTAGAGTGAGGATAAAAAATATATAAAATTTCATCGTATCTTTACGGAAAGTTCATGTAAAAGCATCAAACAAAATTAAAATATGATCATCGGCAACAGCCAACTAACATCATATCTGTAATGGATGCAGATGAGTGTTTGTAGGAGAGCGATCGCTTATTTACCTACTTTTTAAGTGATTATTCACGAGCTACACACACCACTCTAACCCGCCTGTAAGTCAGCATTTCAGCATGATCATCATTTAGAAGCTTTATTCTCTGGTGTTGTCCCAGATGTTCTCTCCAAGCGGGTTTAGCGAACTTGGTTAAGAGAGAAGGTCAAATGCTTTCAATGGAGAATAATTTTAGAAATCTTGATTTAGTCAACAGTAGGTGTCTAAAATTAATTTATCAAATTTCATTGTCAGCCTTGACTCATGCTGTTAGCGGGGTTATTAGCTTCATCAGCAAGTCTATACTATTTTGGCTGTCACAATAGTAACAAATAAAGTATAATTTTTTGATTTTCTTAGAAAATGATGAATCCTTAGACCAAACGAACATTTTTAATCTTAATAATATTACTTGTTTCCTGAGACAAACTCATGATAATGTAATCGGCCTTCTATTTAGTTAGATTCTTTCAATGATCTAAAATATACAGCAAATAGCATGACAATGACCAATAAAAAATGGGCAGTTAAACGTATAACAGTGAATCTCGCAACACAGGAAGCGGAAAAACTAGAAAAATATTGCGAACTAACAGGTAGACCCGCAACCGACGTGATTCGTGAATTGATTAGAAGTTTGCCTGTCTCCGACGACAGCAAAGATGTAAATAGGTAAGAAAATGCTTTCATAACTTATCTAGATAACTGCTTTACGGCCAAAAAAATAGCTATGAGACTTTTTTGAGTCCGCCGCAATGGACAAGAGTTTGTCGAGCTGATACAGACGCGTTTTTCTCGCGTCTGATCATTTGCCGGGACTAAAAAAGTGATCAAAGAAGTTTTAATATTGACATTCCTATGCCTTAATATGCTGGTGGAGTTGATATGAAGGCAAATTCCGACACCAACGCAGTTACAATCTGTAAAGAAGCTGAAAAGGGACGACGGAATGCGCGTTGCAATCGTAGGTGCGGGACTAGCTGGGCTAGCAACGGCAGTATATCTAGCTGATGCTGGTTGTGAAGTAGAGATTTTTGAATCTCGTCCGTTTGTGGGTGGTAAAGTTAGTAGTTGGGTTGATGGCGATGGCAACCATCTAGAAATGGGCTTGCATGTATTTTTCGGGTGCTACTACGAACTATTTGAGTTGATGGAGAAAGTGGGGGTGTTAGAAAACTTACGTATTAAGGAACATACCCACACTTTTATTAATAAAGGAGGGCGCACTGGTGCTTTAGATTTTCGCTTCCTTACAGGTGCGCCTTTCAATGGGTTAAAGGCATTTTTTACTACTTCCCAACTATCATTGCAGGATAAATTGCAAAATGCGATCGCTTTGGGTACTAGTCCAATAGTTCGCGGATTGGTAGACTTTAAGGGGGCGATGAAAACCATCCGTAAATTAGATAAAATTAGCTTTGCCGACTGGTTCCGCAGTCACGGTGGGAGTAATGGCAGCATCAAGCGCCTGTGGAACCCCATCGCCTACGCATTGGGATTTATTGATTGCGAAAATATGTCTGCCCGTTGTATGTTAACAATATTCCAGTTATTTGCAGTCAGAACTGAAGCTTCAGTTTTGCGAATGCTGGAAGGTTCTCCCTCTGAGTATTTACACAAGCCCATTCTGGAATATCTGGAAGTTAGAGGCACAAAAGTTTACACGCGTCGGCAAGTGCGAGAAATTCAGTTTACTGAGTCAGACGAACAAACGCGCGTCAATGGTATAGTAGTTGCCCAAGGTGATAGCGTAGAAACTATCACTGCTGATGCTTACGTCTTTGCCTGTGATGTTCCAGGAATTCAACGCATCCTCCCCCATGAGTGGCGTAAGTGGTCAGAATTTGACAATATTTACAAACTGGATACAGTGCCAGTGGCTACAGTGCAGTTACGCTTCGATGGTTGGGTAACAGAACTGAATGATGGAGAGGAACGTAAACAGCTAAATCATGCGGCTGGAATCGATAATTTACTTTACACAGCCGATGCTGACTTTTCTTGTTTTGCGGATTTGGCGTTGACTAGCCCTGCTGATTATTATCGCCCAGGACAGGGATCTTTGTTACAGCTAGTGCTGACACCGGGAGATCCGTTTATTGCCCAAACTAATGAAGCGATCGCCCAGCATGTCCTCAAGCAAGTCCATGAACTGTTTCCCTCGTCACGGGAGCTAAATATGACTTGGTACAGTGTAGTAAAACTTGCTCAGTCTCTCTACCGAGAAGCGCCAGGGATGGATACGTACCGTCCCAACCAAAAAACACCAGTAGATAATTTCTTCCTTGCAGGGAGTTATACTCAGCAAGACTACATCGACAGCATGGAAGGTGCTACTATTTCTGGACGGCGTGCGGCTAAAGTGATATTGGAGAGTTTGAAGAGATAACGTAGAGATGCAGTGGCTTGCCGCAGGCTACTGCAAAGGGCGCAAAGAATGCGATCGCAAAGCGTCTCATAGAGAAGGAAGAGAGAATGTCAGATTGGTTAGAGCATACTGTGCAGGTAGAAGTAGACGCTCCTATAGATTTAGTCTGGAGCCTCTGGTCTGATTTGGAGCAAATGCCCCGATGGATGAAGTGGATTGATTCGGTGAAAGTTCCGCCAGATAATCCAGATATATCTATTTGGAAACTGAAGACGGGCAGTTTAGAATTTACTTGGAAATCCCGAATTCTCAAAGTTATTCCCAACCAAATTATCCAATGGGAATCAATTGATGGTTTGCCGAATCAGGGAGCGATTCGCTTTTACGATCGCAACGGTAGTAGCGTTGTCAAAATGACCATTTCCTACGCCATCCCCGGCATTATTGGCAAAATTATGGATAACTTATTTTTGGGACGGGTAGTCGAATCGACAATTCAAGCTGATTTGGAAAGGTTTAAAGAATACGCGCTGAATATTAAAGCTAATTGATATAGATAGCAAAAACAGGCAGTAGGAAACAAACTATAAAAGTTTCTTACTGTCTGATAGAAAAATATAGATTTTTTTATGATAAAATGCGTCCTATTTGTTGCAGTTCAGAAACATCAAAATCTTTGTCTAGAGAATTAGCCTCAGTTGGGCTATCTTGTAAGAAATTTTTTCAGAATGGCTTATCAAAGTAATTACTTAAATACAAATAACGACATATATTCATCAAATTAACACGCATGGAACCTTCCCATGTTCTACGATAATGATTTTCAAGAGCGTAAAAGGTAATATTTTCTTTTGCCAGCCATTTCTTGTCCAATAATTCTGCCACATCTTTTACTTGCTCGTAACTTACACTATATGTCTCATATCCACAACTCGGCACCAGTACCAAACCATTGCCCTAACCGTAATGCCGTGTCAGCAGTAATTGCCCGTTCACCATTAATTATTTCAGTAATCCGATTTGTTGGGACATGAAGGATACGTGCTAACTCACTTGCGCTCATCTGCAATTCATCAAGCTCATCAGCAAGAATTTTCCAGGATGCATGGGTGGACGTGACATCTTGTTCTCTTTAACAGGGGCGACGTTACCAAGTTGGGTCACTAAACAAATTAATCGTCAATTCTTCGCGTGGCGGTACTGCGGTGATACAAGCGCGGATGATTTCTCCATCCTCTAATTCGACGGTGCAAGCGTGACAAGACCCCATAAGACAACCGGTGGGAATAAATACCCCCGCCCGGTCTGCTACATCTAAGAGGGCTTCTCCCACTTCGGCATTTACTGTGACATCATCTGGTAAAAAGCGGACACGAACAATCATCAATGTTACGTATTTAATTTAGTATTGTCATTTGTCCTTTGTCCTTTGCAAATAACTAATACTTCTCTACGAGAGGCTGCGCCAACGACTACGCTCAGTACAAGTGACCAATGACTAATGATATTTTTATGCACTTTAGCTTAAGACAAAAACGGAGTTAAGTCTAAATGGCTTTCAACTTCAGTGGCTAGAGAGTCCAAAATCTGCTCTCGCTGTTCCCGGTAGTTAGCAACACCAGTAGGCAAAGATTTTAAACCTCGCTGTTGACGGAGGCGATTTAACCAAGCCCGTCGCCAAGGGCCATTGTCAAAAAGCCCGTGCAGGTAACTACCCCAGACTGATTGACAACTATCCACTAACCCTAAATTAATATCGTCAAATAAGGCATGGTAAGATTGCGGATCTATGCCTTGCTGTTCGATGCGCGATCGCCCTTGGTGGATTTCAAAGCCATTGACTGGCAAGCCCTGTTGCGGATAATTTGAGCTAACTTGACGCTGACGGGCGATTTTTTGTCCTGTAATTACAGTTCTGATTGGTAAAAGATTTAACGCTTGAAATCTGCCAGCTTGTCCCTCTATCCCTTCTGGATCAGCGATGATTTGACCGAGCATTTGATAGCCGCCACAGATACCTAAAACTGTTCCGCCAGAAGCAGCATAGTGTTGGATAGCTTCTGCCATACCGCTTTTTTGCAGCAGTAGCAAATCAGCGATTGTAGTCTTTGTACCTGGGATAATCACGGCATCAGGATGTCCTAAATCTTGCTTAGGACTGAGGTATTTTACAGAAACTGTGCTTTCTGATTCGAGTGGGTCAAAGTCAGTGAAGTTGGCAATTCTGGGTAAGCGGATGACGGCAATATTGAGGTCAGCTTGGGCTTTATTCGACGACGATTGACGTTCTAGCAGATCAAGGGAGTCTTCGGCTGGAAAGACATCTTGTAAGTAAGGTATAACACCGATAACGGGGATACCTGTACGTTCTTCTAACCATTTTATTCCCGGATCTAGGAGCGATCGCTGTCCTCGAAACTTATTAATTACTACACCCTTAATTAAGGCGCGTTCATCTGGTTCTAATAACTCTAGAGTACCTACGACATGGGCAAAAGCACCACCCCGGTCAATATCGACTACTAACATCGTTGGCGCGTTCAAATATTTTGCCACCCGCATATTAGTTAAGTCGCGGTGCTTGAGGTTAATTTCTGCTGGACTACCAGCACCTTCACAAACTACCAAGTCAAATTCTGTTCCTAAATGCTGTAGCGATTCTTCAATTGTCCGCCACCCCAGATCAAAATATTGCTCGTAGTAATCTGAGGCACTGACTTTGCCTACAGACCGGCCTTTGATAATTACTTGGCAAGTCATATCCCCTTGGGGTTTGAGTAAAATTGGGTTCATTTCTACCCAAGGCACGACTCCCGCGGCCCAAGCTTGTACTGCTTGGGCATAGCCAATTTCTCCACCACTGGCAGTGACATAAGCATTTAAAGCCATGTTTTGACCTTTAAAGGGAGCCACTCGCCAACCACGCCGCGACAGAATGCGACAAATAGCTGTAGTTAAAAATGATTTCCCTGCATGGGATGTTGTCCCCACTACCATAATTGATTTCATAGTCGCTATTAGTTAGTTTTTCGAGATACAGGGTGAATTTTTAGGAGCAAACAACAGGGGAGCAGGGGGAGATGAGGGAGATGAACTATACACGATGCCCAATACTTCGACAACGCTCAGTACAAGTGCCCAATGCCCAGCATCACAAATTTCAGTCAAATGATTATGGTAAAGACTTCATGAATAGATGTGATGTTTCCGTATATATTGTTCCCTTTGATTACCTAATCCTAACTCTTTGGTTTTTTTTCTAAAAAGGTATCCGTAACCAACGAATCACAGCATCATAGAAACGATCGCGCCATGAAGGAGTGCGCCAATTTTTTCCCTGGTATTGTTCCACCAACTGGCGTCCCAAGGGAGTGAGGCGATAACTATCTGTAATTCCCTGCCCATCGACTTCTCGGCGCAATACACCCACTTGGATCAGCCAGCCCAAGGCGTTGTCACAGGCTAATTCTGATAAAGGGCGTTTAGTATAGCCCTGCTTGAGTCCATTTTCCAGAGCGATCGCACTCAATGACACGCTCTGGTATCCCATGACTTCAAATAAAGATAGATTAAAGGGTGAACACACTAGCGATCGCTCGGCTCTTTCTACTGTGCTTTGAGGATAGACAAAAATATTTGGGTTTTGGGAATCAACAGCAGCCATTGTATATGGGTAGAAATTTTTTTTCTGATAAAGATTTATTTAAGGATATATTTTTTCTTGTCCCAGCTACCTGATTTAACCAAAATTAGTTACCTCAAGTATAGTTATGCTATTTTTATAAATTAATAAATTAATGTAATAATGTAAAATTTCAAGTGCATCAACAATCTGAAACAGGAAAGGTTAATTATGTCTCTAGCAGTTGGTACGAATGCACCTGCATTTACCGCCAAAGATACAAACGGCAACACAGTCTCGTTATCTGATTTTGCCGGAAAGACGGTCGTTTTGTATTTTTACCCCAAAGATGACACGCCAGGCTGCACCAAACAAGCCTGTAGTTTTCGGGATGCCCAGTCTCAATATCAAGGTAAAAATGTTGTCATCTTGGGAGTGAGTGCAGATGATGAAGTCTCCCATCAGGCATTCACCCAAAAATATAATTTGAACTTTCCCCTACTGGCTGACAGCGACAAATCCCTCATCAAAGCTTTTGATGTGGATGGCGGCGGTTATGCCAAGCGCGTTACCTACGTAATTGACCCCAACGGGAAAATTACCCATGTTGATAGTGCTGTAAATACCACCACCCATGCTAGCGATATTTTAGCTGCACTTGGGCTATAGTTTTTTACCTGATAACTAAAGATTTTTTAAATAGCCTCAACCCCAAACCCTAGAGGCTTGGGGTTCTTTGTTTGAATTCAGTTACCTAATGGTGGTGTAAGCGATCGTGGTGTAAGTGATGGTAGTGTAACCGATGGCAAACCGGGAGTTGCTTGCTGACCTGGAATTAGTTTTTGTTGCCTTGCTTTAAAGGCTGCTGCTGCTGAGTCTAATTCTTGGTTCTGTTGGTCAGAATTCCAGTTGAGAGTTCCGAAATTCGCCCGATGAATCAGATCAAGCATATTGAAATTGTCTGAGTTTGAACGGGAGAACGGATCGGTATTTTGGTCTGTTGTACTAGTACTGGGAAAAGCATCCGATGGGCTGCTGACTTGAGCCGAACTGGGTTGAGCCATGAGCAAGGAAGCAAAGCTAATTCCTGCCAGGGTAGCCACAAAGAGTCTAGGAATTTGTAAAAATGGTTTTTTCATGGTTTTTTGACCCTAAAATTGCTCTATTTTATCTTAAGCAAGAGTCCGACGCAGTTGGGGTTGAATACTCAGCAAGGCGACAAGGGCAAAGCCAAACAACACCAGCAACGCTCCCCCAAAGGTAACATTACCCCAAGGAGCCTGCATCACTACACTACCTAATCCCCAACTGTTATGAAGATAAAGATAGCGAATTGGTTCGATCGCATAGCTAAGAGGATTCAGGGTAGCCACAACCTGCAACCACTGAGGCATGAATGATAGAGGCGCCAAAGCAGTACTAGCAAACAATAATGGCAGGTTAGTGACAAAAATCACTGCAATCAATTCAATGTGTCCGGGTAGGGTAAAAGCTAAACCGAGGGAGATGGCTGTTACACCCAAAGCTAAGAGAAAGACAATTAAAGCGATCGCACTTAAACCCGCTACATCTGGTAGTCCAGCCCCCAAGAACGCCGCCGCCGCTACAATCACTGCTGCTTGCAGCAAACTTTGGCTGATGATGAAAATTGCCGAAGCAAAAACAATGGAAAACCGCGATGCTAAGGGTGCTACGAGTAAACGATTCAAAAAGCCGAACTCGCGGTCAAACATTACCGGCAAACCAGCATTCAGCGCCCCAGCAAAGGCTGTAAACACAATTATGCCAGCGGCCAAAAATTGACCATAATTTGTTGTATTGGCAAATATACCTTTAGGTGCATTTTGGAACAAAGCCCCAAATAGCACTAACCACATCACTGGCTGAATAATTCCAGCAACCAAAGATGATGGACGGCGTTGCAACTGAATAAACAAGCGACGAGTTAAAGCCAACGTCTCTTGTACCAATTCACCAAAAAAGTTAGGTGCAGCATTAGCGTCAACTTGTGGTAGTGTCGCTGGCTGCCAATTTAGATCAGATTTAGGAGTAACGCTCATAAGGATTTGGGATTAATTGGGCATTAGGCACTTGTACTGACTTGTACTGAGCGGCGTCGAAGTAGCGTTGTCGTTGGCGCAGCCTCTCGTAGAGAAGTATTGGGCATTGGGCATTGTAATTATTTCTATGCCCCATGCCCCATTCGCCATGCCCCTATCTCATATTCTGCTTTTTCTCAGCCTTGGGATCGCGGATGGCAACTGCTGCGAGTTCTGCATCCATCAGGGTGCGTCCTGTAGCGGCGAGATAAACGTCATCGAGGCTGGGGCGAGATTGGGCGATGCCAAATATGGGCAAGCCAGCAGCATTTAACGCTTGCTGTATGTTAATCAGACTGTCATTCTGAGGTGTCACCACCAAGTTGAGGGAATTACCTTGAGCGCTGTTGATGATCACTTCTTGCACAAATGGCAAAGGTTGCAAGAGGTTTTTCGCTTTTTCAGCTTCTTCAATGGGGGAAAACTCGCGGATTCGCAAGGTGATGCGATCGCCCCCGACTTGATCTTTTAATTGTGAAGGTGTGCCACTGGCAATCACAACGCCCCGATCTATAATTGCCACGCGATCGGCTAGAGCGTCAATTTCTTCTAAGTAATGGCTGGTAATTACTACCGTCGTCCCAGAGGCGCGTAATTTTCGCAGGAAATCCCACACCACAAAACGAGTTTCTATGTCAAGTCCCACAGTTGGCTCATCTAATACCAGAACATCCGGTGCATGGAGCAACCCAGCAGCCAAGTCTAGGCGCTTGCGTAAACCGCCAGAGTAGGTTCCTGTTTTTTTATTAGCGTATTCTTGCAAACCAAGTAAATCTAATACCGTCTCAATGCGCTGTTTGGCTACTGCGCCTGGGAGGTGATAAAGTGCGGCTTGCAATTGCAGCAGTTCTTTTCCAGTCAGCACCTTATCTATAGCGACTTCCTGAGCTACATAGCCTAGTCGTTGTCTTGCCACTCTCGGATTATCTAACACAGAGATGCCAGATACTTCGATTTTGCCAGCATCTGGTGTGGTAAGTGTACACAAGGCACGCAAGGTAGTAGTTTTCCCAGCACCGTTGGGGCCAAGTAAACCGAAGATTTCTCCTGATTCTACCTGAAAGGAAACATCCTGGACGGCGACCACTGTACCGTAGCGTTTTTGCAGATTTTGAATTAAAACGGCGGGAGCCATGACAGCTTATCCCCAACTATACAAATCTCAACAAAGTCTATCTTTATTGTAGAAGGTGGAGAGCAAAGTTGATCTGGGTTTAAAGTTGCTTTATCAAGCAATTCGACAATAGGTACAGCAAGAGCAGGGGAGCAAAAAGAATCTTTCTCCTTTGCCCCTTTGCTTCTTATTGACAGGATTGGTAATTGAGCTGAACCTAAAAATTACCCATTCCTAAATTAAATTTAACATCATACACTGGTTTATTTACTAGGGCGGATATATCCTTCGGCTTCCAATTTTTTTAAGGCTCTTTGGGCTGCTGCTCTTCCATATCTTCTCCCAACATCATAAGATTCCTGAGAAAGTTGGGGAAGAACGGTAATTGTTTTTTGTCCTAAAGGTGTCTGATAAAATGTAATAAGTTGTTTTACTTCTTCATTGGTAAAGTATTTATTATAAATAGGAATAGTCTCATTTACAATATCATCTGGTCTGATTTCAGCAGCAAAATTATCCCAAAACTTTTGAGGTACTTGAGGGAAATCGGACTTTAAATTATTTAATAATTGAGTGATGATCTGTTGAGAAATATTTTTCACACCAGTTATCTCAAACAATTTCTTGATATTATTATTTTTTTCTATTTCTTGAGCGTTACTACTTGGTGCAATAGTATTAGTTGGACTTTGAGCAAAAGCGGCTCTATTGAAGGTCGTTACTAAGGAAAGTACAACTGCTGCTAAGAACAAAAAATTTATCTTCATTGATTTAAATTTATTTTTAATAGAGGATTATTTAGAGGATGTTTGACAAATCAGGAATCATTGTGAGCAATGGTCTCAAATTATTATCCTTAAATTTACCATATAAGTCATTCTTTTACTACCTTTAGGGTGCGTAAACTACTATCAGCACAACCACTGATCAATCCTCCCATCGCCTGGATTTGTTGCAGGTAATCAAGGACAGATTTGGTGATGACTTCTCCCGGCATTAATACAGGAATTCCTGGGGGATAGGGACAGACGATTTCGGCACAAATATGTTTATTAGTCTGTATCAAAGGTAGTATCTCACTGACAGCAAAAAAAGCTTCACGGGGAGAATAAGATAAAGCATGACACTGTGTAGTGAAAAGATCCTGCCAAAGATGGCTTTTAACAGTTAAGTTGCTTCGGCGATATTCTTTGGCGAGGCTGGTAAAACCTTGGACTAATTGCTCAATATCGGCTGGGGTATTGCCTAAACTAATGATCAAGGTGAGATGTTGCAGTGAGGCGAATTCAGCAGTGACAGCAAATTTATCATCCAGAATTTCATCTGCTTCAAATCCGGTTAAGCCTAAACCAGAAACTGTGACAGTTAGCCGCGTTTTATCTAAAGCCACAAAGCCGGGAGATTTCCCCAACCGAGGCATTTTCAAAACTGATAATCCCGGAATTTCGCCGATTCGTGTTCTAGCTTCCTCAGCAAGTTGCAAAGTGCGAGACATCAGCATTTTTCCGTGGAGTGCCATTTGCTGACGCGCTGCATCTAAAGAAGCTAAAAGTAAATAACTAGGACTGGTAGATTGTAGAAGTTGCAAAGCTTTACTGATGCGATCGCCATCTATCCTGTCACCTTTGACGTGCAGCATTGATGCTTGTGTGATCGCACCAAGTACTTTGTGAATCGATTGTACAGTTAAATCGGCACCTGCGGCTAAGGCTGGAGTGGGGAATTCTGGATGAAAGGCAAAATGTGCGCCGTGTGCTTCATCTACGAGTAGAGGGATATTATATTGATGAGTAATGTGAGCGATCGCACTCAAATTTCCGCAAACGCCATAATATGTTGGATAAACTGTCAACACTGCTTTCGCGTCTGGATGTTCTTGGAGTGCAGATTCTACAGCATTGGGCGTGATGCTGTGGGCAATATCTAAAACTGGATCATATTCAGGATTGAGAAAAATGGGTATTGCACCAGAGAGAATTAAACCAGCGATCGCAGAAGAATGTACATTGCGAGGCAAAATGATTTTATCTCCTGTCCCACAGGTAGCGAGAATTGCCGCTTCAATCCCACAGGTAGAACCATTGACAAGGAACCATGTTTGCGAAGCACCAAATGCCTCAGCCGCCAGTTGTTGTGCTTCTCGAATAACGCCTTGGGGTGCAAAGAGATTATCTAAATCTGCTAATTCGGTTAAATCAGCGCGAAAGATTTTTGTCCCAAGTAAATCAGCCAAGGGTTGAGCAATGCCTACACCTCGTTTATGTCCTGGGGTGTAAAAAGGCGCATGGGGTCTTGCTGCATTGGCTTTTAAGGCATCTAATAAAGGTGTTTGGTTTTGATTGAGCATTTTTGAAAAAACGAACCGTCAAAAACTACCGCTAATAATCTTTATCCACGTTTGATTACTGCATTTCTGAAGTTAAATGAAAAAAAATAAACTTTTGGATACTATTGCTACACTCAAGCCTATTCCCATTGAGAGATTACAACTAGTGGAAGAAGATTATACTTCTATCGAAAGCTTACCCAGTGGGCAAGTTGGGACAATCGTAGAAGTCTTTGAGCAAGAAGAAGAATATCATTATTTAGTCGAGTTTGCTGATACCCAAGGCTGTGAATATGCAATGGCGACTTTGAGAGCAGATGAAATCTTAGTTTTACATTATGATTTGGCAATTGCTTAAGTTTTACTTTAGGGTTTATATCTGAATTACAGCACTTTGCAGGTAAATTAAGTACACATCTTAATATGATAAATCTTGTGGGGTGGGCATCCTGCCCGCCCTTGTGTACCTTATTCAGATGAAATGTGCTGTAAAGTGCGATCGCATTCATTATCCCCCTAATTGACAATTGAAAGAATGTACTTGTGTTCTGAAAGAATGTACTTGTGTTCTGAACGAATGGACTTGTGTTCTGAACGAAAAGACTTGTGTTCTCAACAAAAAGACTTATGTTCTGAACGAAAAAACTTGTGTGTACACCGTAGGCTCTTCGAGAGGGGACTATGATGTACCTTATGTGATTAGGAAAGGCTATATAACTTTGTATACGTAGCTGATTATTAGCGTAGGCGTAGCCATTGGTGTCAACTTCAGAAAAAATCTGCTTTGAGAAGACGTTTTGCCCTCATCCCCTAACCCCTTCTCCCAACTTGGGATTCGGGGAACTAGAGAATTTGCTCCCCTCTCCCAAAATTGGGAGAGGGGCTGTTCTTGTGAGGGTCAAACCTCGAAAGCATGCCTTGCCTAACTTCTACGTTAAGTTGACACCAATGAGGCGTAGCCCGCACTTCGGCAAGCTCAGTTACCACCGTAGGCATCGCCCTTTAGAAAGAAGTTTTTGGTTTGCTCTTCAGGATTGAGAAAAATTGGTATTGTACGCAGAGCGCAAAGAACACAGAGGAAGAAGAGACTCGTTACACAGAATGCTATGCTTGGGTTAAAATCCGTAAGTCCTGTGTGGCTGACTAGATGAGGGCTTATCATCAAATTCCAATTTTTGAGTGTGGTGAACCGCTAATAGAGATTCCTTTAGAATTGTTTGCGGTGGAATCTCCCCATCCTTATGAAAAATTAGGCGCTACTTATGGCGATCGCTCTCCTTATTATCTCCGTCAAAGCGTGATTGAAAATTTGATCCAAGCCCAAAGTTATCTTGATTCGCTGCATCCTAACTGGCGTATCCAAATTTTTGATGCCTATCGCCCGATCGCAGTCCAACAGTTTATGGTAAATTACAGCTTCGCCCAAGCAGTGCAGGATAGGGGACTGACTGAGGTGGAGTTATCACCAAAGCAACGCCAAGAGATTTGGGAAGCCGTCTATGCAATTTGGGCTGTACCAAGTTTAGATGAAAAAACTCCCCCTCCTCACAGTACAGGTGCGGCGGTAGATGTGACGCTGGTAGATGATGCCGGGCAAATAATAAATATGGGTTCGCCAATTGATGAAATGTCAGAGCGATCGCATCCCGATTATTATGCTAATAGTAACTACCCAGAAACGCAAAAATATCATACTCATCGTCAGTTATTGCGAGATGTCATGTTAAAAGCAGGCTTTCAACGCAATCCTAGAGAGTGGTGGCATTTTTCTCTTGGCGATCAAATGTGGGCTTGGCTGAATAATCAATCTAATCCAGCTAATCCTGTCACGGCACGTTATGGGCGTGTTGCATAGATGCATTATGCATCTTGAGGATTCAGTTCCTTTAACTCCTCAGTGGTATAAGTACCAATGGGAGTCCAAACTAGATAGGGAAGAAGTAACAGCACCGCCATTAGAGAAATTGGCAAAACGCAGATTGCGAGGACAACAGCTAAAATCAAACCCATTAGTCCCAGAACTTCCCCAGCTTTGAGACTGCGAAACCTCAGCATTATAGGTATGTAGGCGACGGTGATAATTTCCACGAGGAGGTATAAAGCCATTATTAGCCAAGTAATTAGACTTCCGGGATTTTTTTGCCAGACAACATCAGCTGAAGCTGCACCGCCAATAAAAACCACAGTCCAGATGAGCGGAATTAGCGGCTCAAAAACTAGCCAGCGAGGGCGACTTAACCGTGCGAACCATTTTACATCACGCGGCGTAATCAAGAAACTACCAAGGGCGATCAAAAAAGTTACAGCCCCAATTCTTATCCAAGATGGAATCATTATGCACTCAAGCTTTGTGGATTTTATCAAGTCATATACTGCAAGTTTGACAATTTCGGGCATAGTTTGAATCATTCGCTGGTGCGAATCTTAGGCATCTTGAGGATTGAGACTGATCATCTGCCAAGTGGTATAAGTACCAATGGGACTCCAAAGGAAATAAGGAACTAGTAACAATGCTGCCCAACCAGAAAAACCTAAGACTGCAAGTATTAACAAAACACAAATGATAAAACCTGTGCCACCAAGAATTGTACCCACTTTCAGACTGTGAAGCTTAAACATTACAGGCGTATAGGCAATGGTAATAATTTCTAAGAGCAAGTATAAACCCATGATTAACCAGGTTGAGGTGCTTCCTGGGTCTTTTTCCCAGACAATATAAGCTGACCAAGCACCGCAAATAAATATTACAGTCCAGATAATTGGAATCGCACCCTCAAAAGTTAGCCATCTCGGTCGTTGTAAGCGCTTGAACCATTGGCGATCGCTAGGCGTAATCACGTTAGCCGCCAACGCAACTAAGAAAGCCACACCCCCAATCACCATCCAAGATTTAATCATGCCCGTTATTCCTTTACAAGCCCTATCTATCGCTTAATATCACTCTTTATAGTGTAATTTTGTCAATTTAGTTGCTAATTATTTATCATCCCTGAGTTTGAAACCTTCAGATCATTTGGCAGAACCTTGTAGCTATTTTTGTCTGAAATAGACCACGCGATCAGGGCACAGAAAAAGCTCATGCGTGTCAACTTAAGAAAAAAGTTGCTTTGAGAAGACGTTTTGCCCTCATCCCCTAACCTCTTCTCCCAACTTGGGAGAAGGGGAACTAGAGAATTTGCTCCCCTCTCCCACTTTTGGGAGAGGGGCTGTTCTTGTGAGGGTCAAACCTCGAAAGCATGCCTTGCCTAACTTCTAGGTTAAGTTGACACCAATGAGCATTGCTGTGCCCCTACGACATATCTGGTTCAAATACATGAAGACTGCTGTAAATATATGGGCATTGGACATTGCAGAAGGCAAGAAAGCTTATATAGCAATCCTATTTGATTTCGTTCAAATCACAAGACTTAGATCCCCGACTTCTATAAGAAGTCGGGGATCTTGTTGTTCATGAATGATTAAGTACGTTCCTTAAACGCCACTTGCTACCCTGCGGAAACGCTAAGAGCGAACAAGTCGGGAAACCGCAAGGGCGCAGTGGCTCCCCAACCTACGCAGTTTAAGGTTTTTGGCTCTAACCCAAGCGTATTGGGTTATGCGATCGCTACCATTTTAGAGGCGATCGCACTGCAATTTCTCAACCCTGCGGGATCTTGCTACAGCATGACATTTTACACAGTTCAGCTTTTATGAGCCGACAGTGACGTTGTAAGACAACTCAAAGGGCTTGAAACTAGCTCCAGATTTGGGAGTACCCCTTAACTCCAATTCATAAGCTCCTACTTTGGGAAATATGATCTCGGCTCCGGGAATGCTTTTATATTGCTTGGTTGATACATTATGTAAAGTGGGCTTTAGCAATGGGGCATCAGTTTCTTTGTGAGGTTCAGGGTAGACAGCCAACTGACAGTTACATTGTGTCAGGGGGATTAGTCGCCCGCCTTTATGGGTGAGGACAATCCAAACATGAGCGGTTTTGCGAGCTTGAGGATTGTCATGGGGTTCAATATGCAGCATCCCGCCTACGTCCCCAGATACCTTTTCGGTGTGGGCATTAACTGGTGTAGCAATCAGAACCGAAATTAATAATAGCCATCCCAAATTCTTTTCTAGAGTAAAGTTGAACATAGAGTTTCTAAAGAGTAAGCGAAGTAGCTAGGGCTGACTGGGGAAAGTCAATTAAAGGAAAATTCAAAGATTTTTGATGCTATTTTCCACCAGTATTTAAAAACGATAATTTTAAAATAATAGTTGTGTCAAAAGACAACCTGTCAAACTTTGCCCAAAATCCCTTACCAACTACTAAGGCTCAATTGCAACTAAAAACTCGTTGACTCCTGATCTTCTACTTAAATATCTAACTTCAAGGTAGATTAGCTTATTACTTATGATAGTTATTAGAACTCACTTGGATGAGTGAAAGTAGTCAGAGTGATGAGTCAAACTAAATATACTTAGTATCTGAGGTTCAAAACATGGACTCAACAGTTAAGGTTCAAATTGTGAACTCGTCCTGGTACGTTCCAGTGCCGTTAAAAGAGTATGCAATGAGCCGAGTCACTCTCTACTTTTATAGCGACGGATGGGTTCCAATTAAATATTGTTCTTTGGAAAAGGCAATTTTGCTTTACCAGAAGGCAAATTTAGAAGGCAAGGAAATTTTCTTATTTCCTGTTAATTTAGACCCTAATCAATTCGGGAACTTTTTTAAGTAAAATGCATTGAGGTAGACCATTTTTCCAAAATATTGCCAACAAATAAATCGGCTGTAGAGGCGTACATAAGTACGCCTCTACTTGTAAATGGGATTAAACCAATCCAGAACGCAGTGCTACAACTGCTGCTTGCACGCGATCGTCTACTGCTAATTTATTCATAATCCCCCGAACGTGAGTTTTGATGGTATTGGGACTGAGATAAAGTTTTTCGGCAATCTCTGGGTTACTCAATCCGTCTACCATGAGTTTCAACACTTCTAACTCGCGCCCAGATAAGTTAGCGTTATTGCTGGTGGGTGAAGGCGGTTTGAGATTATCAATTACTCGCCGCGCAATTTGGGGATCGAGATAGGCTGCACCATCAACTGCGGCTGCGATCGCACTTAACAATCGTTCCACACTTGCACCTTTGATACAATAGGCATCTGCACCGCTAGATAGTGCCGCAATAATTTCTGTCTCCGTCTGATGAGATGTCAGCATCACCACATGAGTTGCTGGCAGCGCCGCCTTAATTTGCTGTGTCGCTGCAATGCCATCCAATCGCGGCAACCCAATATCCATAACCACCAAATCAGGTTTCAGTTGAAGTGCGGCTTGAACTCCCAAATAACCATCTTCTGCTTGTCCAACAATCTCCAATTGAGGATGAGCCATTAATGATTGCTCTAATCCCAATTGCATCATCGGATCATCTTCGACAATTAACACGCGCAACGGCGGAGCATTGGCGGGTAAATTTAAGGGATAGCGAGTATCTAAAGACATTTTTATTAGTTAGGACGCAGGAGGCAGCAAGCTAGAGTAATTAGTTTTTACTAATGACAAATGACCAATGACTAATTTTTTATTCTTCCACGCGATAGCCTAACTCTGCTAAACTCACCCGCGACTGTCGCCATTTTGGCTGGACTTTCACAAATAATTCTAGGTAAACTTTACCAGCGATTAACTTTTGGATTTGTTCGCGGGCTTCACTACCAACTGCTTTGAGCATCGCTCCGCCTTTGCCAATGAGTATGCCTTTTTGGGAATCGCGCTCGACGTTGATAGTAGCAAGTATACGGGTAATGCTGGGAGTTTCTTCTACTAGGTCAATGGCGATCGCTACTGAATGGGGTACTTCTTCACGAGTCAATAATAAAATTTGTTCTCGGATCAATTCACCCATAATAAAGCGCTCTGGCTGGTCAGTTACCAAATCTGGGGGATAATATAATGGTCCAATTTCTAAATGTTCAATTAATAATTCCTGAAGTTCTGGTAATCCGGCACTAGTCTTAGCAGAAAATTTCACGATTTTCCATTCATGGGACTTGGCTATCTGGGCGTAACTATCATCTATAAACTGATAATCGGGCGGTTGTTGGTCGGTTTTGTTGACACCCAGAATCACCGATGTTTTGCTGCGACTGAGCAAATCGACAATATAGCGATCGCCTGCACCACAAGCCACGGCTCCATCTACCACAAACAGCAATACATCTACCGATTCAATCGCAATTTTGGCATTTCGCACCAACACTTCGCCCAATTGATGATGGGGCTTATGAATTCCTGGCGTATCTACAAATATTAACTGTGCCTCTGGTGTAGTTAATATACCGCGCAAACGGTTACGTGTTGTTTGTGCAATCGGTGATGTAATGGCAATTTTTTCTCCTACCAATTGATTCATCAAAGTAGATTTACCGACATTAGGACGACCAACAATGCCGATAAAACCTGATTTAAATTCAGGAGGAGCCTGTGGAATTGTGGCTTCTCCTGAAAAAGAGAAGTTGTAATTATCAATACTAGTCACCTTTGGCTCCACCCTCATATTTTACAGCTGGTATAACTTGATTACTTTCTTAGAGACAAAATAAGCATAAAAACACCCTAGCATTTTCGGGGATTGCTTTTGCTTAGGTTTAATCTACTACTGCCTCTACACTTATATTTTACAGCTGAGACAACTTGATTTTGTTTTTAGATTCAAAACAAACGGTTCCATGACGAAGTTTGTGTTAGCCTCAAAGGACTCTGTGTATAATTGAGCAATCAATTACTCCGTAGGGGCGATTCATGATCCGTAGGGGAAATTCATGTAGCTTTATTTGACCGCAGGGTATTGCCCAACCCCAAAGGAAACAAAGGAAGTTTCTAATATTGAATATTTTGCTGCTCCAATTTATACTTATTCTCTGAAACAAGGGATTGATGACGGTTTTCTTGCTCCCTATAAGGTGATTCGAGTAGGTTTAAATGTGGATTTAGAAGGATATCGCCCGGAAGCGGGTAAGCGAGATAAATCAGAGGATTTTATCGAAGATCGGGTTTATAATCTCAAAGATTTTGACTGGAATTTAGTAATTGATGATCGGACAAAAGCTGTTGCAAAACGAGTGATGGAGTTTTTGCGGGAAACTGATGTTTATGCAAAAACAATTATTTTTTGTGTGGATACAGAACACGCGGAACGAATGCGACAAGCTATCGCTAATGAAGCCAGAGATTTAGTCAGGGAAAACTATAAATATGTGATGCGAATTACAGGAGAAGATAGGGAAGGTAAACTGGAATTGGATAATTTTATTAATCCAGAAGAACGTTATCCTGTGATTGCGACGACTTCTAAGTTGGGCAACTCAAACAAGAAAAACCCCATCTACTCTACCGATCCCTTTATGGAATCAAATAATAAATCAAACAGTGGCGTAGAGGCAGAACTTTAAATTTAGTTGTTAACTAATAATTCCCAATACAAACTCGCCTTCATTCACAGCTTGATTGGTTGCGACATCATAAACCAATCCATCTTTTTGAGCGCAGACAGCAATGACACTGGGTAACTTACCTTCTTTATTAAAACTGAGAATTTGATAGAGTTTTTCTCCAGCTTTGACTGAACTACCTAATTCTATTCTCCATTGAATCATCCCACCTGCGATCGCATAATATTTTTTCCGGTTACTGCTAGATGTAAAAGTCATTTCATGAGTTTTTGTGTCATCTGATAAATAAGGAATTTGCAGTACACCTTTTTGCACTAAATAGTTTTTCACACCGCGTACACCTTTAGCGACTGAATCAGGGTTCATTTGCATTCCTGTTCCTAATTCTAGTGTCCAAGCTTCCACATCAAACTTGATTTCTTTACCAAACTTTTTAAAACAAGCTTCCAGTGCTAACCAAGGTTTGATAAAAGCTTCATCAAAAGCATCACCATCGTATTTATCAAGTAAGATTCCAAAATCAAACCCGAAGTATTTTGCACTCTCTTCTCGATTTCGGAAGTAATAAAGATAGTCTAAAGCTTGATTGGTAGAAGTATGTAAGTCAATTAAGTAGTCTGCATCTAAACTGAGATTTTGTAGTTTATAGCTAAAAACCTCAGTGTAGGGCACACTACTGGGGGAATTAATTTTTTCTAAAACTTTTGCAAATTTTTGCTTAATTATAGTTAGATAATTTTGTTGAACAACCTCTAGACCAAGATGAAGTTGAGATTTAGTAAAAGCTACTAAATCATTAGCTTGTTTCTCGTAGTCCCAAAATATGCGATTCCAATCCTTAGCTTCATAAACGCAATATCGACCAGGCGAAAAATGATGCGATCGCTCATTCGTCCCCATTGGATTACAAACAGGAACTAGCCAAATCTCTCCAGCTAAATCTGAATCATTTATTGTTAAAAAAAATTCAATTAACTGATGAATAACGGCATTGCCAGCAATTTCTGCACCGTGGAGATTAGATTGAATGTAAACCTTTTTACCAGGTTGAGCGCCGATAAATTTGTAAACTTGTAGAAACAAGCGATCGCCCGAAGCCATTTGACGTAAAGCAACAGTTTCAATAACTGGCAGCATAAAAGAACTCGGTGATAATTTAAGTAAATTATCCCTGTATCTGTACTGAATTAAAAGCCCTCACGAATAGAATTAGGCGTAGGGTGTGTTGCTTATTCATAAGTTTTGTTTAAGTATTGCTAGCGATCGCATAAGCATTTGCCTAAATATTGCGATATTAAGGATAAACATCGTGATGTTGACGATGAACATCGTGATGTTGACGCTGAACATTGCGATATAGACCGTTATATGCTATTGATTCAGAACTGCCATGTCTACGATGGTCACTGAGCTTGCCGTTCGCGCAGCGTCTCGTAGAGAAGGGTCTCGTAGAGAAGTGCGGGCTACGCCGGAGCAACATTTACAGCAACAGTGTTCTATCCTACAAAGAAAAACAGCAGAAATATGCAAGCCTACAAGCTGAACGCCACAATTGATGAATCAGGTCATTTGATTATTGATGAACCTCTAAATATTGCTCCTGGTAAAGTGGAAGTTATCATCCTACAGCCAACCGCAACTACTACCACAACTCCCCAACAACCCAAAAAACGGCAATACAAAGTTCAAGCCCTAAAAGATTTGTTGGAAAACGCCCCACCCACACCACTAGACTTTGATTCAGACCAAGCCAAGTAGGGAATATTTAAAGGAGAAGCATAACCTGTGAAGGTTCTGATAGACACCAACATTATTGTTGATGTAGCACTTGACCGTGATCCTTTTTTTACAGACAGCGAACAAGTTTTACGCTTTGTGGAACGCCAAGAGATTGAGGGTTATATCTCAGCATCCACTATATCAATACCTTCGCCAAAAATAGAGCTAGTCTAGCTTTTACCGAAATAGACCAACCCAATGTAATATATTTTAAAAATTGCGATAAACCTAAACCTTTACTGCAAATATACTAAGCCAGGGATTGAGGAGGGAGCAAGAGAAAAATAATAATTCCCAACTCCTGTACAGACGCGATTAATCGCGTCTCTCCCAACTCCCAACTCCCTTACGTTCCTGATAAATTTCGCAAACGGTCATCCAAATGAGTCCGGTCTGCCAAAACCTTTAACAGCGGCCCATGTGAGGTAAATTCTACAATACTGACCGAAGCAACAGGGCATCCCAAACGAAAACGGAAGCGTCCCACATCAATCCCCAGTAAACTAGACAGAATAATTCTGATAGTTGCCTTGTGGGAAACCACTAACACATTGCCACTAGTGTAATTTTGCTTGATTTCTTCAATTACTTGCAAGGCACGAGAGGCAATTCTAACAGCCATTTCTCCACCAGATGGAGCATTCCAAGCCGGGTCTGCTGACCAGCGAATATAATCATCGTGATATTCACGGCTAATTACTTCTGGGGTTTTTCCTTCCCACTCGCCATAGTTGATTTCCTTCAAACCATCTCTGAGTTGTGGTTCTATCCCTAGAGATGCACATAAAGGTTTTGCTGTCAATATAGTTCGCCGCATTGGACTACAAAATATTGCTGTCCAAGGAATAGAAATATATGCGTCAGCAAAAGCCTTGGCCATCTCCAAGCCTTCTGGGGTAAGTTCTGAGTCTATTGAACCGCAAAAGGCATTGTTACGACTATATTCTGTCTGTCCGTGACGGAGGAAATAAATAGTTAGGTTCACGGTATACTCTCATCGATTTTGAATTTCAAAGCGCTAACAATCAGATGTAGTTGAAGATAGTTAATGCCCGTGCCATACTACTACAATTTGATGATATTTTAAATAATTTTCAGATCCAACAAAATTGCGTCACCCATAGCGTCAGCCTTAGCAAGTCTTACCTGTGACACGCTGTTTGTGTCCCTTGCGTCACGGCCTGTCATAACTATCCCTATTCAAAGAATAGGCATTAGTGCAACGCCAGATATTATAACTTTTCCTAATCAAATGACGTACATTATAGCCCCTCCTCGCTTGCTCTTAGGGGGTTCGGGGTGGGGTTCTTGTAACTCACTCAACTCAGAACCGCTATAAACCAATTTTCAGTGCGATCGCCTTTTGTAATCCTGACTCCATTTGGCTGTTAGGAATCCGCTCTGGATGTAAAGTTTTAAAATGTGAATTTAATAATAGAGTTAAATTAATAGAGTTGAATTATCTAAACCTCATCTAAGTTAAGAACCGTAGTTTTTGCCCTCACCCTAAAGCCCTCTCCCAGATATGGGAGAGAGACTTTAAAATTCTGGCTCCCCTTCTCCCAAATCTGGGAGAAGGGGTTGGGGGATAAGGGCAAATCCTTTTGATCAACGAAGAACTACAGGTTTCAAGATAGACGCGGTTTAAATAAATAACTTTTTTATTTAAAATCATTAGAAAGTGTAGAGACATAATTAATTACGTCTCTACATAAATCCTGATAATCAAGCGATATACTATTCTCTACTTCTTGAGCAGAGAATCTGAAAAGAGTTTAGCTTGACTCTCAAATAGCTCATATTTTTTTGCAAAGCTGAGATATATCCCATTTATATCCCTAGAGTTTCTGCAAAAAAATTATGAATTGTTAGTCAATGCTCTTCTTCACATTATCTTTCACGTCTTCAATACCGTGACTTACTTCGCTTTCAGCTTGCTTTGCTTTACCTTTCGCTTTATCTTCTGGGTCTCCAGTGATATTTCCTAATGCTTCTTGGGCTTTACCTTCAACATTTTTAGCAGTTGCTTTAGCGCGATCTTCTAAACTCATTTTGGTACTCCTGATTTTCTTGTAAGTTCATTTCAAAGCTTTAAACTCACTTTGAAATCCTTTGTTATCACCTTTACACAGTAGCTTAAGGTTTTTGCCAAAGCCTTCCACCACAAGGCAGATTAAATAATTTGTAATTCGTAATTCGGAATTCGTAATTAAGAAAGGTAGTTGTAATCAGCCTTCTGGCTGTTGGGTGAATGTAAATTAAAGCCAGGACAGCTTAGTTGTCTATGCTAAAAGACATACAATAATTGCAAATATCGTCATCTCTAGTTTTGACTCTTTAGCTAAAAAAAACCAGTTCCGTATAGAAACTGGGTTAATAAAGTTATGGGGATATTGTTTTGTCTAATCTAGAAAACCCATCAGGCTTTCAGAATTGTCAACCTCATTTGATGCTATTGGACGATTACCGAATGTTGAATAGCTTTCAGAAATTACCAATGAACTTGAGCCAATTGGACGAATCCCAGAGAGATTTATACTTTCAACGACGTCAAATGTATTAGCACCAATTGGACGAATACCCATTGCGTTATAAGTTTCAACGACTTCTAACGTACTAGTGCTAACCGGACGCACCCCAGCAATTGAAAGCTTTTCAGCAACTTCTAAGTCGCTAGGGCCTATGGGACGAACTCCAGCAATGACGAGTGGCCCAGAAGATCCCGACACTGGCTGTTCAGTAACTTCCTCGACTTTATCTGTATTCAAGCTCTGGTCTTTTTGATTTTCAACTTCCTCTGTAGTTTCCCCTTGAGACTTGGCAGACTTTTGCCGAGAACTGGTTTCTTTGCCAGTGCTGCTAATAGTCATAAACGAATACCTCTGATTTGTTAATTGAATTTTACAATAATTAAGGAAAGATGAAATTTTTTCCCATATACTTTAGAGTTTAACCTTAAAAAACCTCATATAGATATAAGAATCTTTAAAAGTGATACATAAGTAAATTTAAAGTAATAATTTTTGTAAAAAGTTATTACTATTTATTTGGTCTGATCAGCCAGCTAAAATGGATACAGGGCGAAATCGTCACCATGAGATCGAGTATTTCCAGCAAAACTGTATGACAGAATTTTGTCTTCAAGCTCCCTTTAGTCCCACAGGCGATCAACCACAAGCGATCGCACAACTAACCGCTAGTATCCAATCAGGCAATCGTTACCAAACTTTACTAGGTGCCACTGGAACTGGCAAGACGTTTTCGGTAGCAGCAGTTATTGAGAAAATTGGCAAGCCTACTTTAGTTCTGGCGCATAACAAAACCCTCGCGGCACAACTTTGTAACGAGTTGCGGGAATTCTTTCCCAACAACGCAGTCGAGTATTTCGTCAGCTACTACGATTACTATCAGCCAGAAGCGTATATTCCCGTTACCGATACCTATATTGAAAAAACGGCAGCGATTAATGATGAAATTGATATGTTGCGGCATTCAGCGACGCGATCGCTTTTTGAACGCCGTGATGTGATTGTCGTTGCTTCCATCAGCTGCATTTACGGTTTAGGAATGCCAGCAGAATATCTGAAAGCTGCCATCCCTCTACAGATAGGTATGGAAGTAAATCAACGCCAAATTTTACGGGATTTAGCAAATGTTCAATATAGCCGTAACGACATAGAAATGGGTCGGGGAAAATTTCGCGTCCGGGGTGATGTCTTAGAAATTGGCCCAGCTTATGAAGACCGGATTATTCGTGTCGAATTCTTTGGTGATGAAATTGACGCGATTCGCTATATTGATCCAGTGACAGGTGAAATTCTCAAAAGTTTAGAAGCGGTGAATATCTACCCCGCACGTCACTTTGTTACCCCAGAAGAACGATTAGAAGTAGCTTGTAACGACATCGCCGCCGAATTAAAACAGCAAAAACTAGACTTAGAACAAGCGGGGAAATTATTAGAAGCGCAACGCATAGATCAACGTACACGCTACGACTTGGAAATGCTGCGCGAAGTAGGTTATTGCAACGGTGTTGAGAATTATTCGCGTCACTTAGCAGGAAGACAAGCCGGAGAATCGCCAGAATGTTTAATTGATTATTTTCCTAAAGATTGGCTATTAGTTATCGATGAATCTCACGTTACTGTGCCCCAAATTCGCGGGATGTATAACGGCGACCAAGCTAGAAAAAAAGTTTTAATTGAACATGGATTTCGTCTTCCTAGTGCTGCTGACAACCGTCCTTTGAAAGCAGAGGAATTTTGGCAAAAGGTGAATCAGTGTATCTTTGTTTCCGCAACTCCCGGAAATTGGGAATTAGAAGTTTCTGAAGATCATGTAGTTGAGCAAGTAATTAGACCAACTGGCGTAATTGATCCAGAAATTTCCGTGCGTCCCACAGAAGGGCAAATTGATGATTTGTTGGGAGAAATTAAAGATAGAGTTGACGTGCATGAGCGAGTGTTAATTACCACATTAACTAAGCGGATGGCGGAAGATTTAACCGAGTATTTGCAAGACCACAGTATTCGGGTACGGTATTTACATTCGGAGATAAATTCAATAGAGCGCATTGAGATTTTGCAGAATTTGCGCGAAGGTACATTTGATGTATTAGTTGGAGTGAACTTGCTGCGGGAAGGTTTGGATTTACCCGAAGTTTCTCTAGTAGCAATCATGGATGCAGATAAAGAAGGTTTCTTGCGAGCCGAACGTTCCTTAATTCAAACTATTGGTAGAGCCGCGCGTCACATCCGGGGACAAGCGATTATGTATGCTGATAATTTGACAGGCAGCATGATTAAAGCCATTGATGAAACAGACAGGCGGCGGGGGATTCAAATGGCACATAATAGACTGCATGGGATTACACCACAATCGATTATCAAAAAATCAAGTAATGCAATTTTGTCTTTTTTAGATGTGTCTCGACGGTTGAATGCAACTGACTTGAAAGTAGTAGATGAACATATTGATGAACTGCCATTAGAACAGATTCCCCAATTGATTACTCTGTTAGAAGCGCAGATGAAAGAAGCGGCGAAAAAACTGGAATTTGAAGAGGCGGCAAAATTGCGCGATCGCATTAAACATCTGCGAGATAAAATGCTAGGACATTAACGTGAATCTTATGCTCACCAGTATTCACCTAATTAGTGTTCAACTTGCTAGCAAGAAGCGATAATAGATAAGATGCCATTTACCTTTTAAGAATGTGGTAGCCATGACTGATTTACTTGAGCGTGCGTAGGCGTAACCCGTCGTAGACATCGCCCAACTGAAAACTCTAGTGTTGATGAGCAGGATGCGATCGCTGCTCGTCTCCTTGCCGAGATGGAGGATGAGCGAGCATGGAATGCTCAGTTTGAATCTACAATAGATGCTCAGTGGGATCGTCTAGCTGATATGGTAAGGCAAGAAATTACTACTGGCGACATGACTCCTCTAGCTGATGTTTTCCCCTCTGAGCAATGAAGTCAAGTGTTACGAAGGTATTTCGATATTGTGAGTGATATCATGTCCGCTTGATTGCTTATTAAACCCGAAGAACCCCACCCCCGCCAAAGCTATGCTTTGTCTCCCGTTGCAAATCGCTGCTGAGTTCGAGATTGCTTGCCGCCGCTGATCACCGAGTAAATACATAGGTGTTTTATATTTAGTTTTGCTTGTTATGTCTATCGCCATATTTCAAGACAAATTATTTATAGCAATCGTTAGCTCTTTAGGTACTCTCTTTGTACAACGCTATTTGGATAGTTAAAGTTATAATAGGGAGGCTAGAAAGCCCTTCCGTATGAGTGAAACTGTCTATATGGAAACCAGTATACTATGTCTTTGCAAGAGCTGAAAGAACAAGCCTACAAGCTCTCTGTGAGCGATCGCCTCGCCCTTATTAGTGCTGTTATTCAATCATTGCAAAATACGCGTTCAATCGAGAACTGGCAGTATTTAGTGTTGCATCCTCACCCTTGGCGTAGGCAACTTTATATTAAAGGGCGTAAACTGCTTGCCTCAACTGTTTGGCACGATATGACTAGTAATCAGATGTCGCCAGAGCAAGCAGCCGAAAATTGGGATTTACCATTGTCTGCTATCCATGAAGCAATTCATTACTGTGAAAGCCATCAAGGTCTACTGAAACTAGAAGCAGACGAAGAACGCTACCGATTGGAAGCAAAAGGAGTTCCACTTGAGCCTACGAATGCTGCTTGACGAAGATTCTCAAGCAAAGTATTTGATCAACCTTCTTCAGGCAACGGGTCATGATATAGTCACAGCCAATGCAGTAGATTTAATGAACCGGCCAGATTCAGTTGTGTTAGACTTTGCCAGACGAAATGAGCGAGTGTTACTGACACGCAATTGTAATGACTTTCAAGAATTGCATGAGGCTAACCCAGTACATTCAGGAATTTTGGCAGTTTACCAAGGCTCTGATGCATCCAAGAACATGAATTATCAGGAAATTGTGAAGGCGATTGCGAACTTGGAGGCAACAGAATATGCACTTAAAAATCAGTTTGTTGTCCTCAATCAGTGGAACTACTGATTCACTATATTTCCTTGAAGGGTTAGTGTTAAATGTCATAGCTTTGATGCTGATTTCCGATTGTATTTAACAGTTGACAGTCAATTATGCATCAGCTATGTTTTGGGTATTTGAGTCATTTGTTTTCAATGCCCACTCTATTAACTGTTGGTTCATATCGATTTTTCTGCTATACAGGCGATCGCGATCAACCACCTCATGTACACGTTGAGCGCCACAAGGACGAAGCCAAAACTTGGCTTGAACCATATCCGCCTCCAAAGTAATAGAGGGTTTACCCAAAAAAGGTAGATTCAAACTGATACAATCCCCGAATCAAAGTCTCTCGTTCCCATCAAGAGTATGGGAATGGCTGATTAGAGGCTGCTGCCTCCAGTTAAATATTGAGTCAGAATTGAGTCAGAGACTCAATGAATGCATTCCCATAGGGAGTATGGGAACGAGGAAAATAGAGTCTTACTCTAGCTCATACATCTGCTTATATTTGGCTAAAAGCTCTTGATATTTCTCATTTGTCTTTGCTTGTACCCACTTGGCTTTAAATATTGCTGCTGATTCCGCTTTAACTGAATCTACTTCATAGGGAAGAATCTCTTTTTTAGAGCTTGAAGTTTCCGGATTTTTCTTATATTTTCTGCCGCTTTTATGATTAGCGTAACGGCGAGAGCGAGTATAACCCATTTGGATAAACTTCCGTGCCATATCCGCGCCGACAAAATCATCTTGTTCTAGATATACAAGAAAAAGCTCGTAAATTTTCTCACTCGACTCTCTAGCAATATCAGGAGTTTTGAACCGCCAATAGGGAAGAATTTCTGATTTGTATGGTTCTACCAAAAGTACACCCTGCTCACCCTTGCCAACACGATAGAGTTCAGGATGTTGGCGAAAATCGATATTTTTAAAGTCTAAAGAATAATCAAATGGCATGATAGATTTTTATTATGAATAATAAACTTTAAGAAAAAAGTCAACTTCTATCCTAGTAAAGAGATTTTGTTCTACTATGCTATCTAGCACCCAATCTGTAAACAGTGTCCTTGCGCCAGGAAATCTGCGTAAAGTGCATCACATTGCCCTTAACGTCCAGGATATGCAAGCTTCCCGCTACTTTTATGGCATAATCCTGGGTTTGCATGAACTCATAGGCGACGAAGTACCCGCAACCCTAGTGGAACTTGTTGCATCTGGGAAAGTAGCCAACTTCATCACCCCGGATGGGACAATTTTGGATTTATTTGGGGAACCAGAATTATCACCACCAAATCCAGATCCTGAAAAGACTTTCACTAGAGCGTACCATCTAGCCTTTGACATCGATCCGCAGTTATTCGATCGCGCGGTGACAGTGATCAGAGAAAATAAAATAGCGATCGCATACGGCCCAGTCACTCGTCCTACTGGTAGAGGGGTGTATTTTTACGATCCAGATGGCTTTATGATTGAAATTCGTTGCGATCCCGATGTGTATTAAAAAATTATTTGTCAGCCAACCAAAAACAGTAAATATTTAAATGACAGCACTGACATTAAACCTTAATTCGATTATTAAACTGACAAGAGAGCAGTTTTATCATCTGTGTGAAGAAAACCCCGATTTACAATTAGAACGCAATGCCCAAGGAGCATTAGTCATAATGCCACCAACGGGAGGAGAAACTGGAAAAAGTAATGTGAATTTAATTCTGCAATTAGCATCATGGAATGAACAAAAGCAACTAGGTGAAGTTTTTGATTCTTCAACTGGATTTACTTTACCAAATGGTGCTGACCGTTCTCCTGATGTTTCTTGGGTTGAAAAATCTCGTTGGGATAGTTTGACTAAAGAACAAAAAGAAAAATTTATTCCTTTATGTCCTGACTTTGCAATTGAAATCATATCGCCATCTGACACTTTGAAAAAAGTTCAAGGAAAAATGCATGAGTATATATCAAATGGTTGTCGTTTAGGTTAGCTAATAAATCGAAAAAAACAGGAAGTTGAAATTTATCGTCCTGGACAAGATGTGGAATTTTTAAAATCACCTCAAACTCTTTCTGGAGAAAGTATTTTACCTGATTTTGTACTCAGTCTGAAACAAATTTGGGGATAATAATACAATACGCTTTGGTTAAGGTGCATAGGCACTTATTGATCCCCCTTAGTCCACGCCAGGTCCTTCTCCCTTGGCGCTAGCCTCTCCCTTTGGGAGAAGAGGAGATGCTAAGCGAACAAGTCGGGAAACCCGCCGTAGCGCACTGGCTCTCCTTAAAAAGGGGGAAATAGAGCCATTATTAGCCCCCCTTAAAAAGGGGGGTTGAGGGGATCAAGTCTTATCCGAACCGTATTGGATAATAATCATGTTTAAAAAGGCTCAAATAGAGAAAATATAAAGACACTAGTTAATCTCCTATAAGCAGTAAACTTATGCAAATATTTCAAGTAATCGAAGATGCGATCGCAAAACCGCCAATTCCACACGAACCATACAAGCAATCATTGAAAGCTTGGGCGATGTATTGTTTGCGAGACAAAGGTTTTAAAGTAGTTTATGCCCAAAAAGCCGATTTTGCCATTGAAACTAAAGGCGCAGAAAAGCTGTATTTTAAAGTTTCAAATAGCCCGGATGATTTAGATAATTCTCTTAGCTGGATAGTTTGGGATAGTGCAACCAAAAGCGCCAGTCTTGTAATTCGTAATTCTTAATTCGTAATGACGAATTAATTTGACTATCTTTCTTCCCCAGATAACTGCTGCACAAATATTTGATGTTCTGGTGAATTTAATCCCAACTGCAACACAGCCAATACTTGCTGCATATTGCCAGCAAGTAAATCTGACATTGACAACCACAAACCAGGAAATACTTGACTTTTGATAATTCCATCTGCGTCTACTTCTAAAGACACATATTCTTCTTGTTGCAGGTGAAACCAATCTAATTTGTTTTCAAATACTTGCCAAATAATGTATTCTTTTACCCCATTACGACCATAGACTTTTTTCTTATCATGTAAGTCAATAGCAACACTGCTAGCTGCTATCTCTATTACGAGTTCTGGCGCACCTTCGATGTAATCATCATCACTTAAACGAGATTGTCCTTGAGATGTTGGCGTTATTAATAGCACTCCATCTGGTTGAGGTTCATTGTCTCGATCTAAACGGACTGTTGGCTCAATTCCCAATCTCACACCAGGAGTGGCAATTTGATAAGTCCACAACCAACCGATTACATGGCCATGTGGTTCAGCATGACTTTCAAAGCGTAATGGGGATGCCAAGTATACAACTCCTTCAATTAATTCTGCTTTTTGATGACGGGGCATTGCTTGATAGCGCCGCTCAAATTCGTAGCGAGTGAGGCGATCGCCATTTTCTAAAGGAGGAATTTGCTGTTTGAGTGATAGGTTGACCATCATTTTCCGCTCTGGCAAAGAGTCTTACTTTATTATGGCTTAGGAACGTGGATTAAATAAAATGCAAAACTTCATCCTGTATCTAGCTTCCCTCTCCTTTATAAGGAGAGGGATTGACAGTGAGGTAAGCCAGGGACATAAATTGTATGTTATTTAATTCTTATATACTTAGTCCATATTTTTCTACAGATTTACCACCGAAGCTTCATTTTGTCAATAAATCGCTAGAATCAGGTTTCTCAAACACCATTAAATGCTGTTGAGGTAACAAGTTTTTGGTTTCCCGCCAAACTAAACCAACCGCTTGCATTTCTTTGCGGATTTGTTTTTGAGTCATCTTGTGCAGACCTTTAATCATGATAAAGGGATTTTCACCTCGGTACTCAACTAAAACCACTCGACCACCAGGTTTGAGTGCTTTGACAATTCCTTGCATCACTTCTTGGGGATACTCAAGTTCATGATAAGCATCTACCATTAACGCCAAATCGATACTTTCAGATGGTAAGTTGAGGTTAGTAAGGGTGGCTAAAATCGGCTCAATATTGGTAATATTTTTCTCTTTTTTGAACAACTCAATAATTTCTAACATTTCTGGCTGAACATCTACAGCCAAAACCTTACCTGCTGTTAATAGTGGCGCGATGCGAAAGCTCAAATAACCTGTACCAGCGCCAATATCCGCCACCACATCGTTAGGTTTAAAGTTGAGGAGGCTGATTATTTTACTTGGCTGTTCCTCTCCTTCTCGGCTGGGACGTTCTAGCCAGCCAGCACCCGTATATCCCATAACTTTGGCAATTTCTCGCCCCATGTAATATTTGCCAATACCATCTGGATTATGGATTATCCGTTGTTCGTAAACTGCTTAGGCGTAGCCCGTCGTAGACATCGGTGAAGACGCCGCTTGTGCTGTCAAGGTTGGGTTCAGTAGCAAGCAACTCAATATCACAACAAAAGTTACTATAAAGTGAAAGTGGAGAAAATTTGACATTTGGTTATGACTGATCAGGATAGCTATAAGCAGCAACTAAGAGAATTTTATGGCTGTAGAACTACTTATGACCATGAGGCAGGTACTCGTCATCCTCTAGAAGCCAAGATTCTACTTGAATTTGTGACGCTACATTCGGGACAGAAAATTCTTGATGTGGCGACTGGAACAGGTTTAGTAGCTATAGCCGCAGCTGAAAAAGTTGGTTCAGATGGCTATGTAATTGGGATTGACATGACCCCTGGAATGTTGCATCAAGCAAGACTTAAAATTGCAGCAGCCAGATTACAAAACATCGAGTTGATTGAGGCAGATGCAGAATACTTCAACTTTAGTGATAGTAGTTTTGATATTGTCTTTTGCTGTGAGGCAATTGTACTTTTTCCTGATATCCTTGCTATTTTGCAAAAGTGGTATCGCTTCTTGAAAACAGGAGGGTTTGTGGCATTTACCTGTCCTCCCGAAACTGCTTTTATGGCATCTCTTCAGCAGAGGATCTGCGCTAGAGTTTTGGGCGGTTCGCTACCACATATCCTTGAACCACTTGGGACTACAGAAAAATGTCGAAATTTGCTCAATCAAGCAGGTTTTAGAGATATCGAAATTAAGATTGAGCCATCAGGACGTTATCGACCTCTTAGGGATAACAGATTATCTATGACAGCAATTAATATAAATTTTAAAAGTAATCCCCTGCTGTCAAAATTATCACAAGAACAATTAAATCAGTTGCAAGTTGAGTACAAAGCAGAAATTGAGAAACTAGCAACCGATCAAGGTATTTGGGAAGATACGACAAAGTTCTTTGTTCGCGCTCGAAAATAAGTCTCAATTAATACTAGCCCTGGCGATTGGAAATCGCACGCCAGTTGCTCATGGGGAGCCACTCCGTTGCGGGGGTTTCCCCCGTTGAAGGAAGTGGCGTGGAAACCCCCTGTTCCCGCACTGGCTTGGCTATAAAGAGAAAACCCACCGACCTGGGTTAAAAACCGTTGATTTTCTCTTAGTCCACGGAGGCGATCACTGAGCTTGTCGAAGTGTGGACTTTGCTTGTGTAGCCGCGAATTCTATTCGCCCAATACCTTTCAAGCAACCTCTTCAGGCGATCGCGCCTGATCAATATTCCCGTTAAGAATAATGACACTTTAAGCTCCTAGACCGATGTGGAAGTAAGCATTTTCAGATTAACTTGAAGCAACCCATTAAAAATTTTTAATCCCACCTTTGGACGCTTATATGCAAAACCTGTCCCTGATGTTAGTGCCTGTACTCGCTGCACAGAAAGCAGCAGGTGACGGTTTAATTAAACCTCTCGGTCATCATGAGCTGCTATTGGTGCTGGTGCAACTGTCACTGTTGCTTTTGGTAGCGCGGGGATTAGGTGAGTTGATGCGCCGGATTAACCTACCGCCTGTTGTTGGGGAATTACTGGCAGGTGTGCTGCTTGGACCTTCTCTATTTGGTTTGCTGCTTCCAGACTTACAGGCGCACATCTTTCCCAAAAATCAAGAACAGTCTGATTTACTTTCGGTGATTTCTTGGTTAGGCGTGTTATTTTTACTGATTGTGACTGGCTTGGAGACGGATCTCAAGCTGATTCTTCGTAAGGGTAAAACGGCTTTGCTGATTTCACTGGGCGGCATTATTGTACCCTTTATCACCGGATTTGGATTGGGCTGGGTACTACCAGATAGTTTTTTGGCCGACCCAGATAAGAGACTGGTATTCAGTCTGTTTATCGCCACAGCAATGAGTATTTCGGCAGTACCAGTGATTGCTAAGGTGCTGATGGACTTAAACCTGATTCGCCGTGACATTGGTCAAGTCACCTTAGCTGCTGGGATGACTGACGACACCATCGGCTGGATTTTACTTTCGGTGGTTTCAGGTCTAGCTAGTAGCGGCAAATTTGACTTTGGGACAATTTTCCATTCCGTGAGTGCAGCAGTATTGTTTCTAGCGATCGCCTTCACAATCGGCCGTACCATCGTAGACCAGATTTTGCGGTGGGTTGATGACTATGTTGGCGGAATCTCTGCGAGTATATCGGTTGTGTTGATTCTTTCGCTCTCAGCAGCCGCACTTACCCACGCATTAGGTCTAGAAGCAGCATTAGGTGCTTTCGTGCTGGGGATTCTGGCAGGTCAATCCCGCCGTTTTAGCAATGAAGCTGGACATCTGCTAGAAGTCTTCACAGCAGCCTTTCTCGCGCCAATTTTCTTTGCTTCAGCTGGCTTGAAAGTTAACTTGATAACCCTATTAGTTCCCAAGACCTTGATATTTGGCTTGATTGTTCTCACTGTCGCGTGTGTTGGTAAATTTACAGGTGCTTATATTGGTTCTCGCATCGGCGGCTTGAGTCATTGGGAAGGTTTGGCGATGGGTTCGGGGATGAATGCTCGCGGGGCGATGGAAATTGTGGTTGCCACGATTGGTTTATCTTTGGGAGTGCTGAATCCCCAGATGTACTCGATTATTGTCATGGTAGCGATCGCTACTTCCCTAATGGCTCCACCCCTTTTACGCTGGACTTTATCAAAAGTGGTTATGGGTGAAGAGGAAGCTCAACGTTTGGAACAAGAAGAACAGGATAGCCACAGCTTTATCAAGCAAATCCAGCGTGTCTTAATACCAACTAGCGGTGGCCCCAACATCCAACTCGCGGCGCAATTAGTCGGTTATATGGCTCACCAAAACTCGATAGAAGTCACATCTCTATATGCCCTGAGTGACAAGCAACCCCAAAAAAAAGCACGTCGAACGGCAAGCCAGTTTAAAGACACTGCCGCAGAGCAAGCTCTGGCCTCTATCACTGAGGAAATGCAGCTACCTGCTGATACCATCCTGGAAACAAAAACGGAGTCTGGGCGTAGTAAAGCGGAGGTAATTCTGAAGGAAGCGAACAAAAACTATGACTTGATTGTACTGGGAGCTTCTGAACAGATAAGCCCCCAAAAAGCATTGTTCAATTTGCTTGTAGACCGGGTAGTACAAGAAGCGCCTTGTGCAACGATGGTGGTGAAGTCGCGCCTACCCCAACCCAAAGGCGAGATATCCAAAATCGCTCAACAACAGTTGAAAAATATTTTGGTGCCAACGGTGGGGACAGAATATAGCAAAAATGCCGTAGAGATGGCAAGTACGATCGCTGCTCAAACAGGGGCATTAGTGATGATCGTTAATGTGATTAATTTGCCACAGGTTGAGTATATTCTTTACGAACAGCGATCGCTAGCTCCAGTGAAAGAAATTGCCCGTGATCTACTCGAACAGCAAGCAGCAATTGGCCGCAATCTGGGTGCTGATGTCAAAACCTATATTCTTCAAGGAACCAGCCCAGAAAGGGAAATCCTTAAGTTTGCCCAAACCAATGAAGTAAACCTAATTATTATCGGGAGTAATATCCGAATGGTTACGGGTCGCGTTTTCTTCGGTCACAGAGTGGATGCAATTTTGAGTAAAGCCCATTGCCCAGTAGCGGTAATTACTACCCCATAGTCCAATACGTTTGGGTTAAGGCTTAACTCTTTGTCAAAGTCAATTTTTTTAACGTAGACGCGGAGCGGTGAAGCAGCGCGATCTTGGGGGTTTCCCCCATGAGCGACTGCTGTTAGCGTAGCGTTTGCGACGTCGGAGCGTCACCCGGAGGGTTTCCCGCAGGGTACCGCGTTCGCGCAGCGTCTCGCAGAGAAGGACGCAAAGGACAGAAAGAAATAAAGCAGGACTTACGCATTGAGAATAAATACTAAATATCTATCAGGCGAAAAACCACATCTTTCGTAGGGGTTTAGCATGCTAAACCCCTAGAGCATCATCTATTTACGACCAAAGGATAATTAAGAAAAGCCTGAAACAACCTAAATTCAGCGCCCCTCAGCGCTCCTTTGCGTTTAAAAAAGCTACGAATTTCGGAAGTGCTGTACTTAGCGCGAAGCTCTGTAAGTGACTGATATTTGCAAATTAGCTAGAGCGATATTGTAATTCAAAATAGCTGTGACTCGATTACCTTCTGCTGTTGTCAGGTCACTTTCAGCAGCAATCACCTCTGTTTGAGTGCCCACACCAGCTTGGAACCTCAGCCTTGCTAAATCCAGAGCTTCCCTAGCTTGATTTAAAGCTACACTAGAAGTTTGCACATTATTTAAATTGGATTGCAATTGAAAGTAGTACTGTTCTACATTAAAGCGAATTTGGTCGCGCTGGCTAGCAAATTGATTCTCTGCGATCGCAATATTAGCTTTCGATTGAGCCGCACTCGCTCTTGCTGCTCCCCCATCAAACAAAGTTAGACTTACTTGAACTGCTCCTGAATAGCCATCAGTAACGCTGATGCCATCATTATACCGATCTAGCAGGTTGTAGTTGCCTACCAAACTCACTTGCGGTCCTAGCTGTGAAAGTGCCTGTCGTCGCTGTTGCTCGGCGATATTACGTTGTGCTAAATACTGTGGCAATTCTGGACGATTTTGAAACGCTTGGATAATAGTTTCTTCCAGTGTTGGCTGCCAAAGACCTGCTAATTGTACAGGATCTGCGGCAGTGATATCAACTGACTGCGACAAACTTAACAGAGTTGCAAGCTGACGACGGTCAATTCGCTGCTGTGAGATAGCATTAGTCAGGAGTTGTTGGGCATTTGCTAAAACTACCTGAGCTTGCAGCACATCGAACTGCGTACCGACTCCAGCATCTAGTCGAGCTTGAGTATCCCGCAAACTAGCCTGGGCATTCTCTACAGCAGACCGATTAATTCTTACTTGTTCATCGGCTTGTTGCAAATTGTAGTATTGAGTGATGGCATTCAACCTAATTGTCAAAGACTGACTTTCAACATTTAATTCATCCACATGTAGTTGTTCTTCAGCTGCTTCGATTGTCGCTTGTCGATTCCCGGAGGTATAGAGGTTATAGTTCAGTTGTGCTGAACCATTGAAAGAACTGCTGCTTTGAGATTGACTGCTACTAAAACCATTCCCACTGTTAGTCACACTACTGTTGATTCCCAGAGTGGGAAATAAGGCAGCTTGAGACTGACGTAGGGCTGAACGACTGCGTTCTAGCTGCAATATGGCTACCTGTAAATCGTGATTGTTGCGTTGTACTAGTTCCAAAGCTTGTGCCAAACTGATTGGCACAGTTTTTTGAATTTTCACTTCCTCCGGTTTGGTAGGAAATTGGAGAGGATTGGGGTTGGGGTTGAGGTAATCGGGAACCTGTACAGAGGTTGGGAAATTCTGCAGTTTGAGGCGAGTTGCTGCATCTGCTAAAGTGGGAGCGATGCCTGATGGCAATGCTACGGCCAACGCGACGCTAACCCAGGTAGAATGCACGAAGACTAAGCTGAAATTCATAAGATAAATGTAGTCATTAATCGGGCTTCTTTGAGAATACAATCAAAAGTTTTCATCCTGATTGACCTACAGAGGTTTAAATTTTAAATTCCTCCTCAAAGGCTTGATATTAACAAATTAGCCTAGAATCAACCCATCCTGAACTCGAATAATCCTTTGGGTTTGAGCAGCGATATCTGGTTCATGAGTGACAATCACAATTGTGATCCCTTGGTCATTAAGTTCTGTCAGCAAACTCATCACCTCACGGGAAGTTTCAGTATCTAAAGCTCCTGTTGGCTCATCTGCCAAAACTAACGCAGGTCGGTTGACCAAAGCGCGAGCGATCGCTACCCGTTGCTGTTGTCCGCCAGACAGTTGATTCGGACGGTTAGCTATGCGTTCCGCTAGTCCTACCTTTTCCAAGGCTTCTAATGCCCTTTCACGGCGTTTTGGCTTGGGCAAGTTAGCGTAAACCATTGGCAACATGACGTTTTCCAGCGCTGTCGCCCGTGCCAAGAGGTTAAATTGTTGAAAAACAAAACCTATCCTTTGGTTGCGAATATAGGCTAATTCATCATCATCAAAAGTCGTCAAGTTTCTGCCTTCAAAAATATAGTCTCCAGTTGTGGGACGATCGAGACATCCCAAAATATTCATCAGCGTGGATTTACCCGAACCTGACGCACCCATAATAGAGACATATTCCCCTTCTTCAATAGAGAGTTCAATACCCTTGAGTATGGGAACACTAACTTCTCCCAAGTAGTAAGTTTTGGTAATAGATTCCATCCAAATCATGGTTGTCATAAGAATTAGGAGTTAGGAGTTTGGAGTTGGGAGTTACGAATTACGGGAGCATCCCAAATGTGCAAAAACCTTGATAGCCCTCATCCCCTAACCCCTTCTCACAAAGATGGGAGAAGGGGAACTAGAGTTATGTCTCCTCTCTCCCATCTTTGGGAGAGGGGCTGGGGGTGAGGGAAAAGATTTAAGCAAAATTGGGATGCTCCCCCAATTACGAATTACGTTAGCGTAGCGTTAGCGAGTCCGCGAGCGTCATTACGAATTACGAATTACTTAGTCACTACGTAAAGCGTTGATTGGATCTAATTTGGATGCGTTCCGTGCTGGAATTACCCCAGCGAGTAAGCCAACCGTTAACGAGAGTCCAAAGCCAGCAATGATCGACAAGAAAGAAATTACAAACGGAAATTTGAAAATGTTTGCAGCTACAAAGGCTAATAAAATACCAGTCGCCATACCAATACATCCGCCGACAATGGAAATCACGATCGCTTCGGCTAAAAATTGATTAAGGATTGCGGAATTGGTGGCTCCTACGGCTTTGCGAATCCCGATTTCTCGCGTCCGCTCAACCACGGAAACCAACATAATATTGGCAATACCAATTCCACCAACTACTAGGGAGATTCCAGCGATCGCTACTACCATTACTGTAAATAAACCCACAATACTAGTAAAGGTACTAACAATATCAGCTTGATTAGTCAGCCGAAAATCATCAGCTTGGGGCGGATAAATGTTGTGACGCAGCCGTAAGAGATTGGTAACTTGAAACTGAGCGGCTTCTAACTGCTCCTGATTCGCGCCTTTGACTAAAATTCCATTGACAGAAAGGCCTACCAGGGCATTGTTACCAACCAGTCTCTTCGACATAGTAGTTAGAGGGATGAAAATCTGGTCATCTCGATCCATCGGGCCTTGAGCGCCTTTAGGCTCCATCACCCCAATTACTTCATAAGCCTCTCCCTGAATCCGAATTCGCTCACCGATCGGATTTAGACCCTGTCCAAAAAGTGTGGTTTGGACTGTGGGACCAAGAATGGCCAACTGTGCGGCAATATCTAATTCTTCCTGAGTAAAATATCTCCCTTGCTGAGGGTGAGTATTTCTGACTTCTGGGTAGTTTAAATCTGTGCCATAAATGGTTGTTGAGGTGTTGTTTCCTGCATATACAACTTGGGCGCTGCGTTGGAGATAAGCAGAAACCATCTGTGCTGATGGCGCTTGTGTAGTGATCGCCTTAGCATCTTCCCAAGTCAAGGTGCTGCTAGAACCTACTCCTTGACGAACATTCCCACTTCTTGCCGCACCCGCCAAAATTTGGATAACATCTGTACCCAATGCTTGGATCTGTTGCTCAACCCCCTTTTGCACCCCCTGACCGACAGAAGTAATGGCAATGACAGAGGAAATCCCAATAATCACACCCAACATAGTTAGACCGGTGCGTAATTTATTACTCCACAGAGTCTCTGCCGCCATTGTCAAGATTTCCAGCAACGGTACTGTACGGGTATTCTTAACTTTGTAAAAGCCCTTAAAGATCTTAAACATAAGGTTTTATTTAAAGAAGAATGCAAAATTCAGAATCAATTAGTGGGAGAATTAAACCCCACATATTTATCTGCAAGTCAGACTCGAATTCATACTGAATTCTCACTCCTGACTCCTGAATTCTTTATTGTTAAAACTAACTTTAAGGAACGTAGATTAAATAAAATACAAAATTTTATCTTGTCTCTAGCCTCCCTCTCCTTTATCAGGAGAGGGATTGAGGGTGAGGTAAGCCAGGGACATAAATTGTATGTTATTTAATTCTTATTCCTAAGGGAAACCACCGCCTTGAGAAGGACCACCACCGCCGGAACGACCTCCGCCTCCACCGGCTCCTCGTCCTAGGCCCGGAAAAACTCCTCCTCTCGGTGTTGATTGCGGACGTGACCCTGGTGGGAAACTGAGCAATACTCTTTCGTTTCCTGTCAATCCAGACTTCACTTCGGTAAAGTTATTCACCGTGACGCCAGTCTCGATGGGAGTAAACACAGGTTTGTTATTCTTTCCTGCCACAAATACACCCGTGGCATTTTGTTGGCGCACCACCGAGGCCGTTGGCACTACTAAAACATTTTCAACTTGACCGACTTGAAAATCTACTTCCGCATTCATCCCAGACCGCAGTAGCATTTGAGGATCTGAAAGTGATACTCTCACTTCAAAACTGGTGACATTTTGCGTTACTACTGCTTGGGCAGCAATTTGGCTGACTTTACCTTCAAAGGTTTTTCCTGGGTAGGCATCTGCTTGAATCGAGACTTTTTGACCAAGGCGGATTTTGGAAATATTTGTTTCCGCTAAACTTGCGACAACTTCATTTGTGGAAGCTAGAGACAAGATTGAAGAAGAAGAAGAAGAAGCTACTTCACTACTGGCAGTTGTGGGTGTCACGAAAGCGCCTGGATCGGCATACTTTTTTGTCACCACACCATTAAAAGGTGCGCGAATGATCGTGTCATTGATTTGGGCTTGGATGTTTTGCAGCGAACCACGAGCAGATGTTACCTGGGCGCGCGCTGCGTCAATATCTTCTTGGCGCGTTCCGGCTTTCAGAAGTGCCAAAGCTTGCTGTCTCTGTTTGACCACAGCTTGTGCTTGCTCGATGTCTTCGGAACGTGACCCGGCTTTTTGTAACGCCAGTGCTTGTTGTGCTTCATTTACTTGGGCTTGGGCGCTGTCGCGACTGGAACGCTTTTGGTTAAGAGTCTGAAGGGAAATACCGCCTGCTTTGTAAAGTTGCTGATTACGAACAAGATCATCTTCTCCTTGGCGAAGGGCGGCTTGAGCGCTTTCCAACCGTGCCTGTGCTTGGGCAATATCTTGAGAGCGATTGCCTGTTTGTACCTTTTGCAGATTTGCCTGGGCTTCGTCTAATACTCCCTGTGCTTGAGCAATATCTTGAGGACGATTACCTGCGATCGCTTTTTGCAAATTCGCCTCGGCTTGTGCCAATTGTCCTTGAGCAGAGACTAGTTGCCCCCGCAGGTTGGAATCATCCATGTAAGCTACAATCTGTCCTTGTTTGACAATATCTCCTTCCTTCGCCAACAGGCTTTTCAGGATGCCGGAATTTTTCGGGCTGAGGTTGATTGACCGCTCAGGCTTCACTGTTCCGTTCGCTGAAACTGTGATTGTTAAACTCTGCCTTTCTACTGGCTTTGTCAGCACCCGGCGTCTGGCTTCTTGACGAGAAACAACCGTTACTTGGTAATAAACTGCATAGCCAATTCCACCCAAAAGGCAAAGAGCAATTAGCCAAGATAGCCAATTACGTCTGGCCTTTTTTTTCTTTACCTCTGGAACCAAAACTGATGAATCTACGGGCTTTAATATATCAATTTTCATATCCACTTTTTTATCTATAAAGAACGGCTACCGAGCCAGTTATTCACGGCTAAAACTATCGCCTGGTAGCCCTATACTGACAATTGATTGAGTTTTTAGTGTTTTCACAAAAAATAATTCAGGAGCGGAGCAAGGAAAGCTCTGCGGCTTGACGTCAACTAGCGTTCAGAATTAAGCACGAATTGGAGTCCGACTGGCTCCTGAATAAAGGGTGAAACACTACACTAACAGGACTTACGCAAACAATAGCCGAAAAGAATGATTTTCTTCTTAGGGCAATTCATGTAGCTTTAGCTTCCCGCAGGGTATTGCCCCTACAGCGTGTACTTTTGCGTAAGTCCTAACTAAATCCAAGATTTAGTTAGGACTTACATAGTGGCGGGTCTGAATCCCCAAGGAATTACATTCTGAATTCTGAATTCTGGATTCTGACTTCTTCTTTAAAAAAGGTGTATGTTGATTAGCGATGGTCTCTCAACAGGAATTTCGTAGCCAGGAGCATAAAATTCTAGACGGGGACCAATAATAACCCCATCGGGAAGTCTGGAGTAACCATTACGAAGTCTAACTACGTCTCTACCAGGAATAATCCTCCCATTAGCCAATCTGAGGTCACCATTACGAAGTCTGGCTGCTCTGCTACTGTATTGGTTGTCACGGTTCCAATTACCCCGATCTCTAAGGTTTCTGGCTTCTCCAGAATTGGATCTGCCGTCGCGGTTCCAATTTCCAGAATTGGTTCTGCCGTCGCGGTTCCAATCTCCAGAATTGGTTCTGCCGTCACGGTTTCTATCTCCAGAATCGGATCTGCCGTCATGGTTCCTATCTCCAGAATCGGGTCTGCCGTCGCGGTTCCAATTTTGCTCGGTTTGAGCAACAACGTAGGCTTTCGTCTGGGCATTTGCAGGCGCAGTCAAGAGAGTGGGAACAATGATCAGGGCAGCAGCAGCTAAGACTATCGATACACGGTTTGGTTTCAGCATTTAATTGACTCCTTGTTTAGATTAAAGTTCTATTCTGCTTAGATTCGGATTCAGCAATTTAGACAGTTGCTTTTGTTTTGGCATCAAAATGTCTAATGTTTACGTAATCGTATAATTTCATACATATTAATTATGGCTCAAAAATTCCAGACTGATGTATAACCAAAGTCACTAATAATTCCAGACTGATGTATGACTAAAGTCACTAATTTTCTTTCTAATGGTGAGTAGGGCTAAATCCCCGCTACAAAAATTAATTCTGTTAGCACCGCGTCATTACGAATTACGAATTATTCTAATCCTGGCTTGGTGCAATTCCTTGCCAAACAATATCCACAACACTCAGGATAAATACTGATACTTCCGTGGTAGGATCTCCAGAATTTAAGTAAGTTCCTATTGCTAATTCCGCAGTTGGCATACTAACCTGGGACGACATTTGTTCTAAAAAAACGTAGTTCATCAGCGTTCCTACTAAGATTTGAGCAACTGTCTGGGGATCGCAAGGGTGAAGGCGACCTTGGTTGATCTCACGCTCTAAGAAAGCAGTCAGTACTTTGACATCTAGCATCGGTCTTAGCTGTTTACCTCCAAGTTCTGGCATCGTATTGCCTCGCGATCGCAACATCATGATTCGAGGCAGCACCTGGCGATAGAATTCCATAATCTCAAGGCAGACCTTGATCAGGTTTTCTTTAAGATCGCCTTTGCCACAAAGAAATTCCAACTCGTTCACCCAGAGGGGTTTTTCTGGAATTCCCATCGCCGCAAAAAATAATTCTTCTTTGGTTGAGAATCGCTTGAAAATTGAAGCTTCAGAAATACCAGCCTGTTGAGCAATTTCTAAAGTGGAAGCACCAAATCCTTGTTGCAGGAAAACTTGCCGAGCCGCTTCTAAGATTTGCTGATTGGTGATTCTGGGTGTACGAGCCATAAATAAGTAAGTTATTACTTATTTATTTATGGCTTTTGTGATTGGGATGTCAAGAGCTAATGAGGTAAGATTTTGCTACCGTCAAGAGCGGAGATCGTTTAAGCTAGCTGAAAGATTCTTTGATTAGTGGCTAAAAGGCGGTAGTGTGCCTAAATATGTTCGTTTGATTTCTTGTCTAATGGTCTGTAGTTTGTGGAGTATGCCAAAAGCCGCTAACGCGCAGGCATTAATACCCCATACATTGCAACTAGATGCAGCAAAGTTAGAGAAGCAGGGGTTGAGTTTGGCACAAGAGGCGGCTCAATTAGCTCAGTTTCAACAGGTTGATTTAGCTTTGCCACGAGCGCGGCTGGCTAGTCAGCTGGCTCCGAAGAATGATAAGGTGTGGTTGCTGTTAGGTGGATTGCAACTGCAAACTAAAGAGTTTGATGGGGCGATCGCTAGCCTGAAAAAAGCGCAATCTATCAACCCTAAAAATGGTGATATTTTGTTTGCTTTGGGTTCAGCTAATTTTCAGCAGAAAAATTATCAGGCTGCTGTTGTCAATTACCATGATGGTTTGAAGTTAAAACCCAATGATCCAGAGGGGTTATTTGATTTGGGTAATGCTTATTATTTGCTGGGTAAATTGCCAGATGCGATCGCGCAGTACGATAAAGCCGTCTCCCAAGATAAAAAATTCTGGCCGGCGCTCAACAATATTGGCTTAATCAACTACGAACAGGGTAATATCCCGGAAGCAGTTAAGCGATGGCAATCTGCTATAACCCTTGATAAGCAAGCTGCAGAACCTTTATTGGCCTTGGCAGTGGCACTGTATACTAAAGGCGAGCGCCAACAAGCACTAACCTTGGGAGAAACTGCACTCCGCATCGATTCACGCTACGCTAGTTTGGATTTCCTCAAAGAAAACCTCTGGGGCGATCGCCTACTGTCTGATACGAAAAAATTCCTAGAATTACCCCGGATTCAAGCAGCACTACTGGAACGAAAAAACTCATCATCTCCTGAACAACAGCCTACTCAATAGGAGTGGGGAGTAGGGAGTGGGGAGTTAAACATTTCAACTCCTCACTCGCGCCGTATGCAACTTTTACTCAAACCTAACCCCCACCCTCCCTGATCGGGAAGGGGGAAAATTCAAAGCATCTCTCCTTTTTGGAGAGAGGTCAAAATATTAAGTTGTACATCGCGTTCACTCCTCACTCCTAACTTTCAGATCACCACTTGCTTAATAGTACGTTTTTATAGTACATATATACTATCTAAATCCAGGAACTAGTCGCCCAAAAACATTGGCGGGCGAGTAATTCCTGAAATAAGTGGTTAATTCTCAGTGGTCTTCTGTGGGTAGAAGTGCGATGATTTGGTCAACAAACTGTTGATGGTCAACAACTGGCTTAGAAATGTAGCCATCAGCACCGCTTTGCTTGAGAAAGTTCTCGCGATCGCCTTCCATAGCATGTGCCGTTACCAAAATAATAGGTAAGTTTGCGGTTTTGGGATCAGATTTTAACATTTGTGTAATCTTGATTCCATCAACGGATTTACCTTGGTAAACACTTCTAGACAGAGAAACATCCATCAAAATAAGGTCGGCTTCTCCTGATTGGGCAATTTTTATGACTTCTTCGACATTTTCTGTGTGTTTTACACCCAAGCCGCCACGCTTGGACAAAATTTTGGAAAAAACACGAGCATTAATTAGATCGTCTTCGACAATTAAAACAGTTTTCATGAGAATTTTAGTTATGGAGGTGAGGGAATTTAAAAATTCCAGAATTCAAAATTAAGAAATGCAATCAAGGTAAATATCATCGCTACTAAGTAAGTAGGCAAGAATAAATCAAACTATGTTAGGCAATAGAAAATTAATTAAATTGGCTCGTAGTCAGGGCTGAAGCCCTGACTACAAACCTTTAATTATTCGCGTCCACTGACTTAAGTGTATGTAGATTATACTCGTCTGCACCCTTTTTAATGGTCAATTGTATCCTTGTCATCAAGGATGATACTACTGTTTTTTCTTCTGTGACGATCAAAATTTTGTGATGAATCCTATTTGATCCGTTATGCTGTGGTTGCCGCAGTGTTGAGTTCCATCGGCTTTTGTGTAGTTAAATTTCAGGGAAAAAACTCATGGCAAAACAGTTAAACCTGCTCTCAACGGGACAGGTAATTACAACAGCCCTGCACACCGAGATGCAACGGTCTTATCTAGAATATGCCATGAGCGTGATTGTCGGGCGAGCGCTACCAGACGTACGTGATGGCTTAAAACCTGTACATCGCCGCATTTTGTATGCAATGCACGAACTCGGTTTAGTACCAGATAGACCTTATCGAAAATGTGCGCGTGTAGTGGGTGATGTGTTGGGTAAATACCATCCCCACGGCGACCAATCAGTTTACGATGCTTTGGTGAGGCTGGTGCAGGATTTTTCTAGCCGTTATCCTTTACTAGCAGGACATGGTAACTTTGGCAGCGTCGATAATGACCCGCCAGCAGCGATGCGCTATACAGAAACACGCCTCGCACCGATCAGCCATGAGGGAATGCTGACCGAAATTGGTGAAGAAACTGTGGAATTTGTCGGCAACTTCGATAATTCCCAGCAAGAACCAACGGTACTACCTGCTCAATTGCCGTTTCTGTTGCTCAATGGCTGTTCTGGTATTGCTGTGGGAATGGCAACGAATATTCCACCGCACAATTTGGGGGAAATTGTCGATGGTTTAATTGCCTTAATCGACAACCCAGATTTGTCAGATGAAAAATTATTTGAGTTAATTCCAGCGCCAGATTTTCCCACTGGTGGGGAAATAGTTGGTGAAGCGGGAATTCGGGAAGCATACACCACAGGTAAGGGTGGAATTCTGCTGCGGGGAGTCGCAACTCTGGAGGAGATTCCCGCCAGTCGAGGAAGCAAGCGACGGACGGCAATTATTATTACAGAATTGCCTTATCAAGTGAATAAGGCAGGCTGGATTGAGAAGGTAGCGGACTTAGTAAATCAAGGACGCCTGCAAGGAATTTCTGATCTTCGGGATGAGAGCGATCGCGAAGGGATGCGCGTGGTAATTGAACTCAAACGCGATACCAATCCCCAAGAAATTCTCCAGCATTTATATCACCAAACTGCCTTACAAATGACTTTTGGGGCAATTTTGTTAGCAATAGTAGATGGACAACCCCGCCAATTAAGTTTGCGTCAAGTGTTGCAAGAGTTTTTGAGTTTCCGAGAACAGACGCTGAACCGTCGCTACAATTACGAGTTGGGGAAAGCCCAAAGTCGTGTGCATTTGGTAGAAGGTTTGCTGAAAGCGCTGTCTAATTTGGATGAGGTAATTCAAATTTTGCGGCAAGCTCCCGATGGAAGTAGTGCAAAAATAAACCTTTGTAGCCAACTGGATTTTAGTGAGGTACAAGGTGATGCAATTTTGGCTATGCCGTTACGCCGCCTCACCAGTTTAGAACAGCAAAATTTGCAGCACGAATTTGAGCAGATCAGTCAACAAATTAGCTTGTTAGAGCAATTACTCAACGATCGCCGAGAATTGCTCAAGGTGCTGAAAAAAGATTTGCGATCGCTCAAGCGCAAGTACAACGATCCCCGGCGTACCAAGTTAGCGCCGAACAGCAGTGACACCAGGATACAAGATGAGAAGGGGACAAGGAGACAAGGAGTAGATGATGACGACAATGCAAAATCCAAAATCGTTCGACTGAGCGTAGCCGAAGTCCAAAATCCAAAATTAGAACAGCCAGCAGAGTCAGCCATTTTAGAATTTACCCAACGCGGTTATGTCCGTCGCACCCAGCCATCTGGGAAAAAGTCAAAAGCTGAAAATGGTCTGCATGATCATGACTTCATTATCCAAACCGTGTTGACCAACACCGAGAAAGATTTGCTAATACTAACTGGGGGCGGCAAAGTCTATCCTGTGAACGTGGGAGAAATCCCGCCAACCACTGGACGTTCTCCACGGGGAAAACCTTTGATTACTATGCTCAGTAGTACTGCTCAAGCTGCTCAAGAAGTTGTGGTCAGCCGCTTTTTGCTGCCGGAAAATCTCGAAACTGAGGAGATAATTCTTGTAACAAAACAGGGAAGAATTAAGCGTCTATCTCTGGCAGAATTTACTAACTTGACTCGGCGCGGAATCACGATTTTGAAGCTCAAAGACAATGATGAATTGTCATTTACCGAGTTCGCCACTCCAGGGGAGCATCTGATTTTAGCTAGTTCCGGTGGGCGACTGTTGCGCTTTGCAGTCAATGATGAACAATTACCGATTATGGGTCGCACAGCGATGGGTTTACAAGCATTTCGGTTATTGAAAAATCAGCAAATGGTTGGCTGTGTCACTGTCGGTAAAGATGACCAACTGCTGCTAGTTACTCAAGAAGGATATGCCAAGCGGATGGCTGCGAGTCAGTTAAGAGGGGCTAATCGCGGCGACTTAGGCACGCAAGCGCTGAAATTTGCCAGCAAAACTGACAACTTAGCTGCTATGGTCATAGCGATGCCTTCTCTACGAGACGCTACGCGAACGGGGGGCTACGCCAACGCATCTGGTGAAGTAGCTTTAGTGACGAATAAAGAGCGGGTAGTGCGGATACCTGTGGAAACAGTGCCGCTCTTAGGTAAAGATGTCAAAGGTGAAAGCATCCTCCAACTTAACCGCGATGAAAAAATCATCACCGTTGCCGAAGTGCGATCGTAAATTATCTAGAGCTGATCTCGTTCCCAGTCAGAGACTGTGAATGCCTTTTTAGAGGGCTGCCGCCTCACTAATTGGCGGCAGAAGATATTGGGATGGTGCTTACTAAATTGCTAGATTTTGATCCCCGACTTCTTGAAGAAGTCGGGGATCTGAGCAGCTTCCTAAGTGTTTTTAACTCCAAATATCTCCTAGAACTTACGCAAAACTATCTGCTGTAGGGGCAATTCATGTAGCTTTAGCTGACCGCAGGGTATTGCCCCTACCTCAAAATCATTCTTTTCAGCTATTGTTTGCGTAAGTTCTATCTCCATATATTATCAATAATTTTTAATTGAAAAATAATAAACTCTATGGCAAATCACCCACTACAAATGATTTACTTGATAATTAATTTCAATAATATATTATTATCTATGACGGTAAAAGTCTAAATAAGATTTCTTCTGCCTCAGCAAATCTAACTGAAGACCGATGTTTTAATTTGTAATAATAGCTATTAATGTTTATGTCAAGCTATGGAAACAAAAGTATAAAAAATGTTGACTTTATGAAAAGATTTGTTATATTAGTTTACATAAGGCAATAAACCTTAAAAATTAAATTTGGAGTCCTAACCATGACAAATGTAACCACCACAAAAGTTACTACTCCCATAATTGAAGATCGCAACGCTTGGCGTTGGGGCTTTACCCCACAAGCAGAAATTTGGAACGGTCGCTTGGCAATGATTGGCTTTTTGGCAGCCGTTTTGGTTGAGCTTTTTTCTGGTCAAGGCTTCCTACATTTTTGGGGCATCCTGTAAGTTTTAATATTCAAGATGACCTATAAATAAAAAAACCTGGAGTGCTAATTCACTACCAGGTTTTTTATTTGTTTGTCATTTCTCAGTTGTCATTTGTTTATTCACTAATGACCAATGACTATTGACTAATAACTACCGAATATATTCCTTGAGAACGCTATTGCGATTTGGATGGCGCAACTTGCGGAGTGCCTTCGCCTCAATTTGACGAATCCGTTCGCGGGTAACATTGAAAATCTGGCCGATTTCTTCAAGGGTCTTCATTCGACCATCATCCAAGCCGTAACGCAGTCTGAGAACATCGCGTTCACGAGGGCTGAGACTATCGAGGACTTTTTCCAGGTCTTCGCGCAGAAGATTTTTGGAAACTTGGTCTTCTGGTGTCTCACCATCGGATTCAATAAAATCGCCTAGTCGAGAATCTTCTTCTTTCCCAATGGGCGTTTCTAGTGAAATCGGTAACTGGGCGGATTTAGCAATAAACCGCAACTTCTCAATGGTCATCTCCATGCGAGTGGCGATTTCTTCTTCAGTGGGTTTGCGACCCATTTCTTGAGATAGCAGCTTGGTAGTTTTCTTAATCCGAGAGATGGTTTCGTAGAGGTGAACTGGAAGGCGAATCGTGCGGGATTGATCGGCGATCGCGCGGGTAATTGCTTGACGAATCCACCATGTAGCGTATGTAGAGAACTTATAACCTTTTTCGTGGTCAAACTTTTCAGCGGCACGAATCAAACCGAGACTGCCTTCCTGAATTAAGTCTTGGAACGACAAACCACGATTCATGTACTTCTTAGCAATTGAAACCACAAGACGGAGGTTAGATTGCACCATCTTGTCTTTCGCCCTGCGACCAACATGGAGGCGATAACGAAAGGCTGGTAGTGGTAGTTGCACTGCTTCTGCCCATTCACTATCACGAGGATCGCGATCTAACTGTTCACAGAGTCTTTCCCGCACCCTCTCTAATTCCAGCAAATCGGCTATTTTCCGCGCCAATTCAATTTCTTCGTCTGCCCGCAACAGTCGAATTCTACCAATCTCTTGCAAGTAAAGCCGAATTGAATCTTCGGTATAGTGCTTTTTCTTGCTTTGTGTCCGACGACGCGATTTAGCGGCTTTTCCAGACTTTGCGTCGTCCTCATCAGACTGAGGCTCTAAAAATTCATCTTCACCTTCATCGATGATCAGCAAGTCCTCTTCTTCGTCTATTAAGAGTTCTTCTAACTCGAGCTCAGGCTGATTCGTTATTTCTAGGTCAGGCTGATATATGCTTTCGAGTACGTTGTTAGCCTGGTTCATGCCGCGTTCCTCATGCTCCTTGCAGAATCAATTACTCAAGATGTGTTTACTGCTCTTTTAAACGAGCTAGTTATCAACCGAAAATAAGCTTTTTGGCAGATTTGCCAGAGATATTTTCGGACGTTTTGCACCTCTGGTTGGAGGTCTTCTACTTTAGTTTAAGCAATTACTAAAGGTGACTTGCTCACTTTAGTAAATGTTATATGTGTTGCTATCACATATTGCTTTCAACTAACTGGTCAAAAAAAAGACTCGCCTTGATTAAAAAATTTGCCACTCTATACAAATGAGTTCAGACTGTTGGCAGATTTTCCTCTAAAGACTCTTCCGATTGTAGCCTGTTTCACAGAAATTGTACTCTTTTTGTGTATCAATCATGAACTCCCACAGCAATTGTTAGCCACTATTTCCAAAAAGACATTAAAAACGAGAGTTATACCCTGAAATTTTTTCTCCACTTTTCGGAATAGCAGTGACGCTCTTATTACATTACGAAGTAAGTACGCTGGCTTTTGCCGAACTTCATGTATTTTACACAACATTAATCACTGAGAAAGAGTGCATTTTATGTTAACTCAGACGATTCGTCTTAATCTAGCCATTTTTACATTTCCTTCATAAATTAGGCATTCCTCAGACTAAAGCTGGTGTTGATCTTGGGTAAATACAACAAGGGTGATAGTGCTTGTCTGAAAGCAGTTAACCTTCTGCCTACTAATTACCTTAACTGAGGAGTTGAGGCAGTGGCAGGATCAACCTGATCGGAGATCAATTTAGGCTTAACTAATTTGGTCTTATTCACACGTTAGCGCACTGTGGCGATTTCAGCCCTATGAAACTTGACAAACTCTTCTTATTGTATATAAGGATATTTTAATCAATTCAAAAACAATTTGTGCTGCGAATTGGCCAATATAGTCCTATCTTAGGCAAAAGTACATTAGATACATACAATACAATACAATAGCGATCGCGACGGCATTACATGAAGATATTAACAAGTTTCTTGCCAGATGATGTCTGTTTCCAGTAAACATTACCTAGAACAGAGAGAAAGAATGAAGATTGCCTGATGATTTGGTTACAAAGTTTTTTCCGTAGCTAAATTGTCAACTTCAATACTCTTATTTCAGTAAGTTTTTGCTCAGAAATCTTCAAGATACTTATTAACTGCTGTTTAATAGATAATATTCAGTTATTTTCTTAAAGCATAACAAATGTGTTTCTAGCTGGTGGGCAAAATTAATCAGCTAGTCAGTGCAAAGAGTATTATCTTAACTAAATTTACAATAAAGTTAGTAGTTTTGCTAACACTAAAATATTGAATTTTTGTAAAATATTGACAATAAGTAAATTATATGATTATTTTCTAAATTTTTAATTTAGAATTTTTATATTTATGTAGCACTGACCTACCACTTGTGTGATAAAGCAATTTACTTTTAATTTGCATAACTAGGGCGGGCTTTCCAGCCCAGCCCACAAAAGTTTTACTTCCAGGTAATATGCAAATTAAATCTCCAGCAGTTGCTCAGAGTAGTGTTAGAGAATTGATATTAGATATCGAGATCGGTGAAATTGAGTTTAGAACCATAGGTTTCGATGAATTCTCGTCTGGGTGCGACCCGATCGCCCATTAAAATTGTGAAGATGCGATCGGCTTCGGCGGCATCTTCAATTTCCACTTGCTTCATTTTGCGAGTTTCTGGGTTCATAGTGGTGTCCCAGAGTTGTTGTGGCATCATTTCACCCAAACCTTTGAAGCGTTGGATGGTATAGTTGGCGTTAGCAGGAAATTTGGCGATCGCTTGAAGTTTTTCGCGCTCGCTATAGCAGTACTCATGATTACGTCCCCGTTCTACTTTAAACAGTGGGGGACAAGCAATATAGATAAAGCCCTGTTCGATCAGCGCTCGCTGATATCGATAGAAGAATGTTAACAACAAAGTTCGGATATGCGCTCCATCTACGTCAGCGTCCGTCATGATGACTATGCGATGATAGCGCAGTTGGGTGGAATCGAATTCATCACCTTTGACACCTAAACCGAGTGCTGTAATTAACGATTGAACTTCGTTATTTTTATAGATTTTGGCGTCGTCGGTTTTTTCAATGTTGAGAATTTTACCACGTAAAGGTAAGATCGCTTGAGTGCGGCGATCGCGTCCTTGTTTGGCACTTCCCCCGGCTGAGTCCCCTTCCACGATGAATATCTCAGATTCGCTGGGATCACGAGAACTACAATCTGCCAATTTCCCAGGTAATGGCGAAGATTCCAGCACCGATTTGCGCCGAACTAATTCTCGCGCGTGACGAGCGGCTTCTGCGGCTTTGAAAGCTTGGATAGCTTTATCTAAAATTGAGTCTGCGATCGCCGGATGAAATTCTAGGTATTCGGTGAGGACTTCTCCCACCAAAGAATCGACAATTCCCCGAACTTCGGTATTACCAAGTTTGGTCTTAGTTTGTCCTTCAAATTCTGGATCTGGGACTTTAACGGAAATAACCGCAGTCAAACCTTCGCGGACGTGTTCGCCACTGAGGTTAGGTTCATTCTCTTTAATTTTATTGCGCTTGCGAGCGATCGCATTTAATGTCCGAGTCAGAACCGCCTTCAACCCTTCTAAGTGCGTACCACCATCCACTGTACGAATATTGTTAGCAAAACCCAGCACATTATCCGTGTAAGCATCAGTACACCATTGCAAGGAAACTTCCACTAGTACGTTGTTTCGTTCTCCCTGCACATAGATAATTTCTTCATGCAGGGGCTGCTTCTCACGGTTCATGTAAGCGATATATTCTTTAATACCACCCTTGTAATCGTAGGATTCTACCTTGGGTGTATCGCTTTTCAGTAGTTCCAGACGGTGGTCAGTAAAGGTAATTTTGACACCAGCATTCAGATACGCCAACTCCCGTAGGCGACCTGATAAAGTGATGTAATCAAACTCAATGCTAGTAGTGAAGATTTCCGTATCTGGTTTAAAAGTAACAGAAGTTCCGGTTCTAGCTTCTTTGTAAGGCTTGACTTGCAGTTCAGTAACTGGGATACCCCGTTCATAACGCTGAATATGAACTTTTTTATCTCGCCAAACTGTAACTTCTACAACCTCAGATAGGGCATTTACAACAGAAATACCAACCCCGTGTAATCCTCCAGAAACTTTGTAACCACCGCCGCCAAACTTACCACCGGCGTGTAATACCGTCATTACGGTTTCCAAAGCCGATTTGCCGGTGCGCGAGTGAGTATCGATGGGAATACCGCGACCATCATCTGTTACAGTCACCGAACCATCAGCGTTGATATCCACCTCTATATGAGTGCAATAACCCGCCAAAGCCTCATCAACTGAATTGTCTACTACCTCGTAAACTAAATGGTGGAGTCCTCGCGGCCCAGTAGTACCGATGTACATTCCTGGTCTTTTGCGGACGGCTTCCAGACCTTCCAGAACTTGAATCTGATCGGCACTGTAACTGCTCGTCATGTAAACTCTCCTGAAGTGTGGGGTTTAAGTCGCCAAAAGGCAAATAAAAGTAAAAACACTCCAAAATTCTAACACAAAAGCCTTGCTAGCGTCTGTAGGGCATTTTCAAGAGAAGTTTATACTGGGGTTGCAGTCCCGTGTCTGAGGGTCAAGGGAGCAGACAAGCAGACGAGTAGGGGAACTAGGGGAAGTAGGCAGAGAATAGCTTAGGAATAAGAATTTACATAGAATTAATGTCCCAGGCTTACCTCACCCTCAATCCCTCTCCTTATAAAGGAGAGGGAAGCTAGATACAGGATGAACTTTTGCATTTTATTTAATCCACGTTCCTTAATGACCAATGACTAAATTAATTGTGATTTGTGGGGCGACAGCAACAGGTAAGTCGCGTTTGGCTTTGGCTTTGGCGATGCAGTTGGGTTCTGCAATTCTCAGTGCTGATTCTCGTCAAGTTTACCGCGAGTTTGATATTGGGACAGCGAAACCAACTGTGGCTGAACAAAAATTGGTGCGGCACTATTTAATAGATATCTGCGATCCAATAAACATGATCACAGTAGCAGACTACCAAGAGCAAACACAAGCCTTAATTACTTCTGTTGGTGTTACCCCACTGTTGCTAGTTGGTGGCACTGGTTTATACATCCGTTCCATTATTCAAGGGATGAAAATTCCTCGAGTCGCACCGCAAACAGAATTGCGATCGCAGCTTGAATCTCTCGGTCAATCTCAACTATACGCAATGTTACAACAAGTTGATCCAGTTGCTGTACAAAAGATTCATGCTAATGACTCAGTGCGGACTCTAAGAGCATTAGAGGTATATTATGTAACCGGTCATCCGATTTCAGAACAACAAGGGGAAAATCCACCAAATTATCCGATTTTGCAAATTGGTTTAGATTGCGATGTTGACAAGTTGGGCGCTCGTATTCAACAGCGTACTGAGGAAATGATAGCAGATGGGTTGGTCGCGGAAGTGAAGTATCTTTGTCAAAAATATGGCGCTGATTTGTCTTTGTTAAATACTTTGGGTTATCAAGAAATCAAGCAATATTTGGCTGGGAAGATTTCTTTAGATGAAGCGAAAGAATTAACAATTTTACGTACACGACAATTTGCCAAACGACAACGTACTTGGTTTCGAGCATATCCAAAAATTGAATGGTTTGATGTCGATGATCCTGATTTATTAGAGAAGGTTTGGTATCGGATAAATGAGTTTATGAGTTGGACAAGTTCGTGAGAATTTTTTTGCTCATGCAAAGACGCAAAAAACTTTGCGTCTTTACAGCGAGTGTCTTATAAAGTGTCGGGATCTACGCCCATAGCCCGTAGCCTATCTGCTAGTAATTGGGTGCGTTGTTCTGCTTGTTCAGCACGTTGTCGTTCCTGTTCAGCATGTTGTCGTTCCTGTTCAGCGCGTTCATCTCCAGTCAGCAAAACACTACCATCTTGGTAACACCAGCGTAACCAAGTATCCTGTCTATCTTCAAATTTGCCTTCCCACAAAGTTACACCTAAACCAACTTGTTCTAACCAAATTTCTGAAGTTTCAAAGTAGCGTGTTCCCCTAAGTTCATAAACGCGCAGGACTTTTTCTCCTAATTGCTGATTTGGGTCATATACGATGTAGTAACTAGCCCGCATTTGTTCATAAATTTTCAGTTTTTTGCCAAGTTCATCACCTTCTTTATTAGAGACAATTTCGAGGACAACTTCCGGTGGTTTGCCAAAACGCCAAACCATATAACAACGATTTTGTTTTTCCCACCAATTTTCAGGCATTTGAACATCGAAGCTGAGAAAAACGTCGGGTACAATTGCCGGTTGACCGTCTGTATGGTAAACTCCCACATTTGCTGCTGCTAAAAAAGTCTGGCTTTGTAAAGAACTGTAAAGAGAGCCAACCAAAAGGCGTTGTTGTTTTTCAGAAGCAAAATTGTCCACAGGTGTATCATCTTCAGTGATTAGCTGGTTGGCATCTGGCACATAGTAATCATCATCATTGATTAGAACTTGCTGAACCATGAATTTATCCAGTATTTGAGAGCGTTATTTCTAGGTTAGTTGATTGGGGATGGAAGGGTGCATTCACTCAATATTTAATACTGAAAAATTCTGAGGAGTAGTCATCAATGGAATCTTTTTCAGAACTTGTGGAGCTTTCTGGACTACTAAATGATTTCAGACAACCCTGGTTTGTAGCCGGTGGATGGGCGATAGACCTTTTTATAGGAGATGTAACTAGGGTACATAAAGATATAGAAATTGCAATATTTAGGAAAGATCAAAGCAGCCTGCGAGAATATTTATTTGGCTGGGAATTTACCAAGGTTGTTGATGGAAAAATGGAACCTTGGAATGAAAACGAATGGCTAGAGTTACCGATACATGAAATTCATGCTCTCGGGATAGTTTTTCGGGGTTTCCTGCTGACCAAATAATTACGTGAGTGTCTAATAACAGTTTCATCACTGACTTTCACCTAACCAAAATTCATCAGGTAAAGGGTCATTGAAATCATCACTTATCCAAATCTTACCTTGGTTTAAACCCAGTACCCGTTTCTGAGGTGGTTGTTGAGGTTGAGCATATTTTTGTGCGAGAAATTCCACGAAATCTAGCACCTGTTGTTGCTGTTCGGGTGCTAGGGTTTGCAGCTTGGCAATTAGTTTTGAGGTGGAATCTAAAACTTGGTAAGTCATTTCACCCTCTGCTGTTAAATGTCTGACTCTATGTTACTTTAGCCCCACAATTAACAGAATATGGGATTTTACCATTATTCAACGCACTTGTTAAGACATATCGCACCTTCAGTACAGGACTTACGCAAAAAGGCAGTGAAAGCCTTGATTTACCGTAGGGGCAATTCATGAATTGCCCCTACATTTCGTACTTGATGCCTAAGTCCTACGTACTCAAATCAGGCGATCGCCTTTACTCCCCCCTAAGCTGCTATTCTTGCAACAATAGTAAACACAGCCATCAACAGCAGCCTGTAAAATGCCATGACAGATGCCGCAGTTAGCATTTCTCCCGCCGATATCGAAACCCTTGAGCAGTTATACATCTTCCGAGAGCGCACCGAAGTTTTAGAATTTCTGGATAAACATTCGTTTCTCATTCGCGTGCTGCTAGAAGCACCTGAGAAAATTCGCCACTACTTCCCTGACTCTCAGCTATTTATGGAAGTTGTTCCAGATCGAGAAATCATCGACTACGTGGTGCTGGTATTATCTATACTGATGAAGCTTGACCCTGATGATGCGATCGCAAGACAAAAACAAATGGATCTGGATTGGTGGTTAAATAGTACAACACATGAGGTACGAAGTCAGTTGATTACGCTTTTAGAATATCCAGATGAGTTTTGATTGGTCTGAGTATCTTAAAGTAGCTAAAGAGCTAGCAGGTGCTGCAACTACTCCTGCCAATTAAGAAGCTAAGTTTCGTGCGGCCATCAGTCGAGCGTACTATGCAGCTTTTATCGAAGCACGAAACTACCTCCGCGATCAAGAAGGGCATTCAATTCCGACAACAGGTAATGCTCACAACTATGTCAGTGACCAATTTGATATTAGTCCCGAACCACAGCGTCAATTCTTAGCAAAAGAATTAGCAAAGTTACGACTTTATCGCAATCAAGCAGATTATGTAGATAAATTTACTGGATTAGCTGGTATTACCTTAATGGCTTTAAATTCATCTGAGGAAGTAATTTTAATTTTAAGTAACCTGTAAACATCTACCTTGAACTTTAAAAAACTATGCTTATCCAAGATAAAAAACAACTTAACTGGAAACCCATTATCAAAGCATTCGAGGCTGTCCTTGGTAAAAATGGTGTGGTGCAACGCCGCGAAGAACTTATTACTTATGAATGCGATGGTTTAACAGGCTATCGCCAACGTCCGGCTGTGGTGGTGTTACCCAGAACTACAGAACAAGTTGCCCAAGTGGTGAAGATATGCAACCAATATTCTATACCCTTCATCGCACGCGGTTCTGGTACTGGTCTATCTGGCGGTGCTTTGCCAGTGATAGACTCTGTTCTAATTGTCACTTCCTTAATGCGGCAAATCCTCAGCATTGATTTGGAAAATCAACGGGCAATTGTTCAACCAGGGGTGATTAATAGTTGGGTAACACAAGCTGTCAGTGGTGCTGGTTTTTATTATGCTCCTGACCCTTCTAGTCAAATTATCTGCTCTATTGGGGGCAATATTGCCGAAAATTCTGGTGGAGTGCATTGTCTCAAATATGGTGTTACTACTAACCACGTTTTAGGATTAAAAATTGTTACGCCGGAAGGGGAAATTATCGATTTAGGCGGACAAATTCCAGAAATGCCTGGTTATGATTTAACAGGTGTGTTTGTTGGTTCTGAAGGCACATTAGGAATTGCCACAGAAATTACTTTGCGAATTCTCAAAAGTCCAGAATCAATTTGTGTGCTGTTGGCAGATTTTACTAGTATTGAAGCTGCGGGAGCAACTGTTTCTGATATTATCAGCGCCGGAATTATTCCTGGTGGTATGGAAATGATGGATAACTTCACTATCAATGCAGTTGAAGATGTTGTAGCAACTAATTGTTATCCCCGCGATGCTACTGCTATTTTACTAATAGAAATTGACGGTTTAGAAGTGGAGGTTGCAGGGAATAAGCAGCGAATTACTGAAATTTGTAAAAAAAATAGTGCGCGTAATGTCACTTCTGCTACTGACCCCGAAACCAGATTGAAATTATGGAAAGGACGCAAAGCGGCTTTTGCGGCGGCTGGACATTTAAGCCCAGATTATTATGTACAAGACGGTGTAATCCCTCGGACTCAATTGCCTTATGTTCTGCACGAGATTAAGACATTAAGTCAACAATACGGTTATCGTGTTGCTAATGTATTTCATGCTGGCGATGGTAATCTTCATCCGCTAATTCTTTTTGATAATTCTGTGCCTGGGGCATTAGAGCAAGTAGAAGAAATGGGTGGAAAAATTCTCAAGCTTTGTGTCCAAGTCGGTGGCAGTATTTCTGGCGAACATGGCATCGGTGCAGAGAAAAAGTGCTATATGCCACAGATGTTTAGCCAAGTTGATTTAGAAACTATGCAATGGGTGCGGCAAGTTTTTAATCCTAAAGGATTAGCAAATCCTGAAAAGATATTCCCCACACCACGAACTTGTGGAGAAGCAGCAAATGCATCGGCACTCAAGCAATTTGAAGGTGTGGAAAGATTTTAATTTTCCGCAAAGCTGCATTCGGGACTATCTCACTTTTTACAAAACTCCTGTAAAACCTCACCCCAACCCTCTCCTTAGTAAGGAGAGGGAGCAGAAATCTTGTTTCCCAACTTGACAAGGGGGGATTAAGGAGGTGCGCTTAATGTGTGGAAACTACGCACATCATGGTCTCTTGTATTTCACAGAATTAAAAATAGCGATAATTCTCCGCTAAGGGACATTTATTAATTGACATCTTGGTATAAAATCATCATTTCTTTACATCATCCGGAGGATTACAACTTTATTTTGTAGTTATATATATTCCGATCGCACTAGGTAACGCTTACAAATGAATCGGGTTGCTCGCCGTGGTGTTTCTTACTTGCTGTGTTTGGGATTAGTAGTCGCTTTAACAGTTTTTTCACTCTCTTCACTACCAGTTTATTCCCAAAAAACAAGTCCTTTAACTACAGAAATTCGTGGTGTTTGGCTGACTAATGTTGCTAGTGGTGTACTATTTATTCCTTGGGGTATTAACCGGGCTATCAATCAATTATCGGCTCTTAACTTTAATACAATTTATCCTGTAGTTTGGAATCGAGGACATACTTTTTATAAAAGTGCTTTAGCTAAAATTTCTACAGGCTCTGACACTCAACCTTTCCTCAACTTTATGCACGGTGGACAGGATGTTTTAGCAAAAATAGTGACACTTGCTAAAGATAAAGATTTGAAAGTCATTCCCTGGTTTGAATACGGGTTCATGACGCCCCATTATTCACAATTAGCAAGGCGTTATCCTGACTGGTTAACAATTGGGCAAGAAGGTATAAACTCTATTCAAGATGCGCCACCGGAAGAAATCAACAATCTTTTGGTGAGTAAACAGGCTTGGTTGAATCCCTTACATCCAGAAGTCCAAGAGTTTATTCAAGGGCTAATTTTGGAAGTAGTCAGGGATTACGATGTGGATGGAATTCAACTTGATGACCATTTTGGAATGCCTGTACAGTTTGGCTACGATCGCTTCACTATAGAATTGTACCAGCAAGAACACCAAGGCAAAAGTCCCCCTAATGATCCTTTTAACTCAAAATGGATGCGTTGGCGGGCAGACAAAATTACTGATTTCATGGCAAAAATTTATCAAGCTGTCAAGGCGGTTAAGCCCAATGTCAGAATATCTTTATCTCCTAACTATCAAGCTTTTGCCTATAAATACTATTTGCAAGACTGGGAAAGTTGGGTAAAAAAAGGTTTAGTTAATGAGTTAATTTTGCAAGTATATCGAAATGACAAAAACTCTTTTATCGCTCAACTGAAACAACCATCTGTGAAATTAGCTCAAAGTCTAATTCCTGTAGGTATTGGTATATCAACGGGAACGGTAGGTAATCCTGTGAAAATTGCCCAAGTTAGAGAACAAGTTCAGGTAGCGCGCGCTCGCAATTTTAATGGGATCTCTTTTTTCTACTGGGAGAGTCTGTGGGGTTACATTGTACCTGAATCACCTCAACAGCGACGCAAAGCTTTTTTTGAGATGTTTAATCCTAAAACTGTCAGACTATTACAACCAAAAAAACTTTGATGCGATTCGCGCCTAGAAATACTAGATTTGGCTTGACATTGCTGTGGACTTTAGCTACTTTTGGCGGTTTTTTATTGAGTTTACTCTTAATTGAAGTCGGCGAAAAGCCAGATATCGGGGTAGTAGAAGCAGCTATCGGCGGATTTGCGATCGCACTTCTTCAAGGCTGTCTTCTCAAACAACCTATATTTTGTATTAGGTGGATTTTGTCAAGTCTTTTGGGTTGGAGTATGATCACTGCGATCGGTATTGGTGCCATCGGTTGGATTGTACCTAGCACTCAGATTCTTCCCTTGAGAATCCTGTCTGGGGCGGTTTATGGTGCGCTTGGCGGCTTCGGGATTGGATTGACACAATGGCTAGCAATTCCCCAGGTGGCGTGGCGATGGATATTTGTCTCTGCGGCAAGTTGGGCTATTGCTGTCCCTGTGGGTTCTGTTGTCGGGATGATCTTGCACCGCTTGACGCAGTTATTCTTAGGCGAAGTCATGGGATTAGCTATGACTTGGCTGCTGGTTGGTATCCTCACAGGAATGAATGCTTACAAATTGCGATTGTAACTTGCCACTCCCTATTATTAAGAATTATAAATTTAATTGGTGTCTAGTGACGATTCCACTTAGATATATGCAAAAATCCTAAAAAATTGTTAAAAAAAATTTTAGTAAGTTTGACCTAATCTGCAAATGTATTTTCGCCTTGAAAAAGCAGGATTTGTTAAGCTGACTCCTACTTAGCTTTCCTAGATTTCTGATCAGAAGTAGAGAAAGATCCAAATCTCGATGAGCAATAGCTCAGAAAACCTTGCTATAGGCGCTAAAGTGCATCTACTACAAACGTAACTACAAGAGAGCGCCTAGAAGAGTCAGCAATACTAGACAGGGACTCTCCCATGAATATAAATCCAGTGGAATCAACTATAGAGTTGACAAAATTATCACCTCCTCAGATTCTCTTTGGCACAGAAGTAGATGATCAAAGTACAGAACAAGCAGTTGGACTCCTGGTTGAACGAGATCATCTGCTAGAAGCGATCGCTAGACGGATTCACCAATCTGTAGAATTAGAGACAATTCTGCATCAGACAACAAAAGAACTCCGCCAGTTTTTGAATTGCGATCGCGTGCTAATTTATCGCTTCCAGGCTGATGGTAGTGGAGTAATCATTACTGAATCAACTGTAACTGCCAGTAATCCACTGTTGGGAAAAAACATCACCGATCCCTGCTTGGGTGGCAAACATCGAGAACACTACGGACGAGGTTGCATTCAAGTTGTCGAAGATATTTATGCAGCCGGCTTGCATTCTTGCTATATAGATCTTCTGGCATCTTTGCAGGTGAGAGCCAATTTAGTCGTACCAATTTTTCAAGAGCAAGATATCTGGGGGCTATTAATTGCCCAGCATTGCCACCAACCGCGTCAATGGCAGCAAACGGAAACTGACTTGCTCAAGCAGTTGGCAACTCAAATCGGTATTGGTGTGCAACAGGCAGAACTTCGTCAGCAGATTCAGTTTTTCAAAGCAAAATTGGAGTTGCAAAAACAGAAGCAGAGCAATCAGTTGCAGCAGGTGCGAAACTTTGAAGCCTTGATGCGACGGATGACAGAACAAATCCGCGACAGTTTGGATCAAACTCAGGTGTTGCAGACAGTAACTCAGGAATTAGCAGAGTTACTGAACCTTGATCGTTGTCAAATCGAACTCTATAGCACTTGCCAAACTCTGGTTACTATTACCTACGGATACAGCACGAAGCTACCCCATTGTCAAGGATTGACCAGAGAGATTGCAGACCATCTGGAAATTTATCAACCCCTGTTACAAAAACAACCATTGCAATTTTTGGAAATTGTGTCGGGATGGCAACCAAAGTTGTTAGTTATGTCCCAGACGGCTTGTCCAATTTTCGATACTCAAGGGATTTTGGGAAATATTTGGTTGACAAGAGCGACACAAGAAGCATTTGATCAATTTGAAATTGAGCTAGTGCAGCAGGTAGCAAATGAATGTGCGATCGCCATTCGTCAAGCGGAGTTTTCGGAACAAACCCAGGCACAGGTAAAAGAATTAGAAAAAGGCGATCGGCTCAAAAACCAATTTCTCAGAACCCTATCCCAAGAACTGCGGACACCAATAACTAGCATCAGCCTTGCAGTCCAAACACTTGAAACTGTCCTCACACCAGAGGAGATATCAAATATAGAAATAGTTCCGCAGCTTTTGCAGATTCTGCATAACGAGTGTGGACGAGAAAACAAATTAATTAACGATCTACTCACACTTACATATCTCGAAGCCGAACCCGAACCCCCAACTTTGATTGCCATTGACTTACAAAGCTGGCTTCATCCCATTGTCGAGTCTTTTCGAGACCTCACCAACTGCCAGCGACAAAAGTTAAATCTGAGGGTTGATCAGGCGTTGCCGGCTTTTGAGACAGATATCACTGATTTTGAGCGGATTGTCACCGAACTGCTCAACCATGCCTGCAAATACACCCCACCAGGCAAATCGATCAGAGTCTCTGCTCACCTAACAGGAAATGCAGTAGAGCTTAATATTACCAATTCGGGAATAGAGCTTACCAGCAATGAACTGTCACGGATATTTGAGCCTTTCTATCACCTTGACAAACATGATCCTTGGAAACATAGCGGCACTGGACTGGAATTGGCATTAGTGCAGAAAATGGTCAGACATTTAGGCGGCTCAATTTATGTCAAGAGTGCAATAGGTCAAACCACCTTCACCGTCAAATTCCCCCTTTAATTTGTTTTTTGGGCGCGGCACTAGCAAATCTGTCAGAAGTTGTGCTATGCTGCTTATTGGTGCGGGTGACTAGCTCAACGGTAGAGCAGTAGACTCTTAATCTATTGGTTCTGAGTTCGAATCTCAGGTCACCCACTTTTGGAGTAGCAAAAAATGATCGCTGCCTTATTGGAATTGCTTTAATCCAAAGATGTTAATGACTATACCGTGAAAAGTCAGGGTTTTATACGTTGCCCAGTGAGAGTAAACGTTACTGGTACTGGGGCATAATCATTAAGCGGATTTGCCTTTAGTGAGAACGTACGAAATGTTCCTGTTGATTGCACTATCCCAGCTTTCAGATCAAATGTGGCACGAAGATCGCTTCTGATAAAGTTGCCGGGTAATTTCGCTGTTGGGTAACTGAAGGCGAGTCCTGTGGCAGTAATCTCTTTGCCTGAAGTACACTTCCAAGTGCCTTGTGAGAGACCAAAGGGTTGCAAAGAGGGACCCCCACTTTGGTTTGAGGCACTGGCAACAAAGTTGCCATCTTCGGTGTACGTTGTAATCCCATAAAACGAACCGAAGGCACCAGATAATTTCGTGAGGTACGTACCTGTCACAAGTTTGCGACAATCGTTTATGGGTTGAGCTTCGACTTTATGCAGATTCACTACATCTGGAATAGTGAGTGCCGACAATACACAAATCGTTAACGTGGCGAAAGCATTACGAGTTTTCATTCCAAAATATCCACTTATAAGTACCGAAAACCATTTATGTGGTCAAGCAAATAATAGGTTTGGGAAAATTATACAGGATAATAAGCGTCGTTTTGCAGTATAGGACTTACGCAAACAATAGCCGAAAAGAGTGATTTTCTGGTAGGGGCAATTTATGAATTGCCCCTACAGCGTGCGTGTGGTTTTGCGTAAGTCCTACAGTAGTCAAAGCTTTAAGAGACTGACAAATAAAAAACATCCCAAATTTTCTTGTGGGATGGGTGTCCACACCCGTCCCATATTCAGGGCGGGCAGGATGCCCACCCCACAAGATGGATAATTAATTTCTTGTCAGTCCCTAAGTAGTTATTGGCAATTAGATGATAAATACTACAATTTAGCCTGGAAATGCCCCCAGAATATACCTTACCGCAATTTCTATCAAGCTTGGCATCAGCATAATTTTGCTACTCGTGCGATGGGAAGTTTAAAAAAAATCCTTTTTACAGAATTTAAATATTGTTGCTGCAACCTTGTAAATAAAATTCCCGTTCTTACCACAGCTTGGGCATTTGTTACGAACAAAACAGCAGATGTTAAGAATGAAGTTGTTGTAGTTACCACAGCTTGTCTATTTGTAGCAAACGCTGATGTTGTCGTGACCATAGCTTAAGTAAAACTTATCAATCAACTTGTTGTCGTCACCACAGCTTGTCTATTTGTAGCAAACGCTGATGTTGTCGTGACCACAACTTAAGTAAAACTTATCAATCAACTTGTTGTCGTTACCACAGCATGATCATAACGACCTTCTAAAATACTTTGTCCTAATTCTATTAATTCTCATGTCATATTAAGTAAATACTAAGCAGTGTCCACTGTATAAAAATTTTTTCGCTCAACTGACTCGACTGAGGAAGCACCAAAACGATAGCCTTTGCCATAGACTGTGTGAATCAGGGCAGTTTCTCTACCTACTTCAATCTTACGGCGCAGTAAACGAATTAATGCCGCGATCGCATTACTATTGGGTTGTTCTTCCTCTTGCCACAAATTTTGCATAATCTGGGCATGAGTCATTAGTTGTCCAGTGTGTTCCATAAAGTATTGTAATAACTGGCTTTCTTTCTGCGAAAGCTCAATTATTCGTCCTTGGCGCTCGGCTACTTGATTTTCACAGTCGAGTTCTAAATCAGCGACAGTCAGCCGTCCGGTGATGCTTTCATAAGTTTGGGAACCGGAACGACGCAATAAAGCGCGGACTCTGGCTAATAACTCCCGCAGTTCAAAAGGTTTAACTAAATAGTCATCTGCTCCAGCATCTAAACCTTGTACGCGGTCATCTAGAGTATCCTTAGCTGTGAGAAACAAAACAGGAGTGGTTTTGCTTTGGAGTCGCAATTCCTGACAAATTTCTAACCCCGTCTTTCCTGGCAGCATCCAATCTAAAATTAATAAGTCATAATTGCCTATTTGTGCATATTCGCTGCCACTTGTTCCATCGTAAGCGGCATCGACAGTGTAACCCTCACGAGTTAATAAGCGACTCAAGGGTTCAGTTAGTTCAACTTCATCATCAACTAATAAAATTCTCATGCTGCTTGTGGTAAGCATATAAAGATATTATTCAACTGCCGGAACACCAAGGATACTAAAAAAAGAATGCTGACTGTTGCATTGCCAAAAGGGGAACTCCTTAAAAATAGCATCCACCTGCTACAATCTGTGGGCTTAGACTTTAGTGCTTTTTTAGATTCAGGAAATCGCCAACTTCAAATTCCTGATACTAAGGGAGTTGCAAAAGGTTTGCTGGTGCGGGCGCAAGATGTACCCGTTTATGTAGAATATGGTCAGGCACAACTGGGTATTGTTGGTTACGATGTGCTGCGGGAGAAGCAGCCGCAAGTTGCCCATTTGGTAGATTTACAGTTTGGGCATTGTCGAATGTCGGTGGCGGTAAAAGCATCCAGTTCTTACCGATTGCCTTTAGATTTACCACCGCATGGTAGAGTTGCTTCCAAGTATGTCAATTGCGCTCATGAATATTTCCACAGTCTAGATTTACCTGTAGAAATAGTGCCGTTGTACGGTTCAGTGGAACTAGGGCCGATTACTGGGATGTCAGAAGCGATCGTAGATTTGGTTTCCACAGGGCGGACTTTGCGCGAAAATGGTTTGATTGAAATTGCCACTCTCTATGAAAGCACGGCGCGGTTGATTGCCCATCCTCTGAGTTATCGGCTAAACACGGGTAATCTAAGTGATGTGATTGGCAAGCTGCGGTCAGCTGTTTTGGTAGGGGTTTAACAGTTCCACTCAGAGGGGAATTTTGCACATTTAGCATGCTCGACAATTCTTATTCCTAACCATTCGCTCAACCCTCGATTGACCATTTCTCGTTCCCATGCAGAGCATGGGAACGAGTCAACAAACTTTTCTGAACAGCCAGAGGCGGGGAAAGGACTAAGGAACGTAGATTAAATAAAATGGAAAACTTCATCCTGTCTCTAGCTTCCCTCTCCAATATATCGGAGAGGGATTGAGGGTGAAGTAAGCCAGGGACATAAATTGTATGTTATTTGTCTATTATTTAATTCTTATTCCTAAGAATTATTAAAAAAGCTTAAGTTATTCTGGAGATAGACACCCTGCTGACTGAATATCACATTTAAATTTATTAAGAAAAGTCAATGAAAGCTGGACACCTTGATACAGAAATGGCGAGGCTAGAAACTCTTCGCCAGTATCAAATTCTTGACACTGAACCGGAAGAAGCCTACAACAATCTTGCCCAGTTAGCGGCATTTATTTGTGGCACTCCCATCTCCTTGGTAAATTTTATTGATGAAAATCGTCAATGGTTTAAAGCAAAAGTCGGTTTAGATATATCAGAAATGCCCCGGAGTGTTGGATTCTCTTACCTTTGCCAAGAGCAGCGTAATGTTGTAGTGGTTCCCGATACCCTAGCTGATGAAAAATTGGCAAAGAATTTGGCAGTAACTAGCTATCCATATATGCGGTTTTATGCAGGTGTACCCCTAATTACCCCTAAGGGAGATATGCTGGGAACTCTGTGCGTGATTGACCAAGTTCCCCGGCAATTGAGCCAAAAACAAGTGGAGGCGCTTGTAGCTCTGAGTCGCTTGGTAATTGACCAACTAGAACTCAGGCGTTATGTAGCTGAGGTATCTGAAGTTACCGAGAAACTATTGGCGCAGGAGCAAACAGTCAACGCTCAGTCTGAAGCTGCCAGAAGCCGGATTGCGAATCTTCTCGAAAGCATCACTGATGGATTTTTTGCCCTGGATAAAAAGTGGCGATTCACCTACATTAATGGTCAAGCCGAACGGCTCTTGCAAAAAAACCAGTATGAGCTTTTAGGTAAAAACATCTGGGAGGTATTTCCAGAAATTATTAGCACAACATTCTATCGTGAGTATCACAGGGCAATCTTAGAACAGGTGAGTGTGGAATTTGAGGAATTTTATCCGCCACTAAACTGCTGGTTGAAAGTCCACGCCTATCCTGCAAAAGACGGCTTATCTGTTTATTTTCAAGACATTACTGAACGACGCAAAACAGCAGAAGCACTACAGGAAAGTGAAGAACGCTGGCAATTAGCATTACATGGTAATAAGGATGGGATTTGGGATTGGAACCTCAAGACTAATGAAGTGTTCTTCTCAACTCGCTGGAAGGAGATGCTCGGCTATAAAGACCAGGAAGTTTCCACCTGTTGGGATGAATGGACAAAACAAATCCATCCCGATGAGCGAGATTGGGTAGTTCAAGCTTTCCAAGACCACTTTGCCAAGAAAACACCGTTTTACGTCTGTGAATATCGAGTCCAATGCCAAGACGGCAGCTATAAATGGATTCTAGATCGAGGACAGGCACTTTGGGACGCATTGGGTGATATAGTACGGATGGTGGGTTCTTATACTGATATCACAGATCGCAAGCTGGTAGAAGAAGAATTAAAACGGCAAAATCTGCGATCGCAATTATTTGCCGAAATCACCCTGAAAATTCGAGAATCTTTACAAATAGATGAAATTCTTCAAACCACTGTCACAGAGGTACAAAAACTACTACAAGCTGACCGGGTGTTGATTTTTCGACTGGAAACTGACGGTTCGGGAACAGTGGTACAAGAGGCAGTGCTGCCTGGTTGGCCGGTAATTCTAGGAGAAAATATTTTTGACCCCTGTTTTAAAGAAGAATATATAGAAAGATATCGCCAGGGAAGAGTAAGTACCATTGAAGATATTGAAACTGCTCATATTCAACCATGCCATCGAAAATTTCTTCAGCAATTTGCTGTCAGGGCTAATCTCGTAGTGCCGATTCTTGTCAGAGACAGCATTTGGGGCTTATTGCTAGCTCATCAGTGTGCTGCACCTCGACAGTGGAATAACTTTGAGACGGAGTTGTTACAGCAATTAGCTAACCAAATTGGGATTGCTTTATCTCAAGCGCAACTATTAGAAAAAGAAACTCAGCAAAGTCAAGAACTTACTCGTTCTAATGCGGAATTGGAACAGTTTGCTTATGTCGCTTCCCATGACTTGCAAGAGCCGTTGCGGATGGTAACAAGTTATTTACAACTACTAGACCAAAGATACAAAAATCAACTGGATGCCAATGCCGATCAGTTTATCACCTATGCAGTAGATGGGGCGCGGCGGATGCAGACCCTGATCAACGATTTGTTGAACTACTCCCGCCTCAGCAGCCGACGACAGCCCTTTATACCAGTTGATTGTAATGTTGTTTTAGAACAGGCGATCGCTAATCTCGAAATTGCGATCGCTGATAGTATGGCAGTTATCATCCATGATCCTCTACCGGAAGTCATGGCTGATAATACCCAACTCACACAAGTATTTCAAAATTTGATTGCCAACGCGATCAAATTTTGCCATCATCAGCAGCCACGAATTCACATCGGAGTAGCGAGGGGAGATGTAAATCTAGATGAAGAAAGTTTAAGTTTTATCCCGTCAGCCGATGAATGGTTGTTCTGGGTGCATGATAATGGTATTGGTTTGGAACCCCAGTATGCTGAACGGATATTTATAATTTTTCAGCGTTTGCACGGTAGAGACAAGTATCCAGGCACTGGAATTGGTCTAGCAATTTGTAAGAAAATTATCGAACGCCACGGTGGCCGGATCTGGGTTGAGTCGAAACCCGGTCAAGGCTCGACTTTCTACTTCACAATTCCAGATAGAGCAATACTAAATTCGTGAAGTACCCCAACTTGCTTCTCTTCTCCTTCGGAGACGCTAACGCGAACGAGAGGCTGCGCCAACGCTGAAGTTGGGGCTTCCAATCTCAGAAAAACAATGACGGTTTTATTCATCTTCTCCCAAAGGGAGTCGCTTCCGCGACACGTTAAAAATTAGTAGGGCGGGGTACTCCCTTTCTTTACGCTTGGAGACTGTTGAAGCCGTCTTCCTGGGTTGAAACAACAAGCAAACCCATCTATTGGAAACTTTAGTTGAATGGCTGGCTTTAAATAAGTTTGGTCAAGTTCTGTATAGCAGCAGGTAAGTAATGGTAAGCACCATAACAGCGATTATGCCTATTCAGGTTTTATTAGTAGAGGATAATCCTGGCGATGCCCAACTTACACGCATTGCCCTAGAAAATAGCAAAATCTCGATTGACTTGAATGTGGTCGAAGATGGTGTAGAGGCAATGGCATTCTTACGAAAACAAGAAAAATATGTCAAAGCAGCCCATCCAGATATTATACTGCTCGATTTAAACCTCCCTAGAAAAGATGGGCGGGAGGTATTAGCAGAAATTAAAGCAGATGAAAACCTTAAACGAATACCTGTAGTGATTTTGACGACTTCCCAAGCGGAAGAAGACATCCTGAAAGCTTATAACCTTTTTGCCAACTGTTATATAAGTAAGCCAGTAGATTTCGATCAATTCGTTAAAATTGTAGAATCAATAGAAAATTTTTGGTTTGCGATCGTAAAACTGCCACCGGAGTAGTGTAAATGGCAGGTAAACAGATTAAAGTCTTGTTAGTAGAAGATAACCCTGGTGATGTCTTTTTATTACAGGAGTTGTTAAAGCAAGTTACTACAGTTGTAATTGATTTGATGCCCGTTGAGCGGCTTAATGAAGCACTCAACTACCTAGCAAACGAAATTTTTGATGTGATTTTGTTAGACCTTTTGCTGCCAGATAGCCAAGGACTAGAAACCTTTGTCATCGCTCACCATCAGGCAAAAGCTACTCCGATAATTGTGCTGACAGGTATAGACGATGAAACCCTGGCAATTAGCGCAATGCAGCAAGGAGCGCAGGATTATTTGGTGAAAGGGCAAGTAACTGGCGACTTGCTGGTACGCTCAATACGTTATGCGATCGAGCGTCAACGGGCAGACGACGCACTGCGCCATAGTGAGGAGCGATTTCGGGTTGCCCTGAAAAACTCTCCAATCTTTGTTTACAACCAAGATCGGGAGTTACGCTACACCTGGGTTTACAATCCCCCCGATGGATTGACAGCTGAGGAAATATTGGGCAAACAAGACTTGGATCTCATCCCAGTTGAAGATGCTCAACATCTGATCGCAATTAAACATGGGGTGCTAAACACGGGGAGAGGAACGCGAGAGGAAGTATCAATTACAATCAGAGATACAACTAGATATTATGATTTAACTGTCGAGCCATTGCGAAATGAGTCGCAAGAAGTTGTCGGCGTGACTTGTGCCAGTATCGATATTAGCGAACGGGAAGCGGCGCTACGCGAACGCAAATTGGCAGAAGAAAAAATCCGCGAACAAGCAGCATTACTAGATGTCACCACAGATGCGATTTGCGTGCGAGATTTAAACAATCAAATTACCTTCTGGAATAAAGGCGCAGAAACACTTTACGGCTGGCAAGCTACAGAGGCTTGGGGTAAAAATGCTAGTGAGCTTTTGTATGATGAACCTTCACCAGAAATTGAAGCGGCTCTGTTGCAAGTTATTAGTAAAGGTAAGTGGCAGGGTGAGTTAACTAAACTTACCAAAACTGACAAAGAAATCCTCGTTGCTAGTCGTTGGAGTCTAGTGTGCGATGAACAAGGCAAACCCAAATCAATTCTCACGGTTGACACAGATATTACCGAGAAAAAACATTTAGAAGCCCAATTGTTTCGCGCTCAACGCCTGGAAAGTATTGGCACTCTAGCTAGTGGTATTGCTCACGATCTTAACAATATCCTGACACCGATTTTGGTAGGAGCGCAACTGTTACCACTGAAATTTCCTGATGCGGATGAGCGAACTCGCCATCTATTAGAGATTTTGGAAATTAACGCTAGACGCGGTGCTGATTTAGTCAAACAAGTGCTGTCCTTTGCGCGGGGTGTGGAAGGGAAGCGCATCACTTTGCAAATCAAGCATTTGATTCTAGAACTTGCTAAGATTCTTAAAGAGACATTTCCCAAATCGATAGAAATCAGCACTGATGTACCGCAGGATTTGTGGATGGTTTCAGGAGATAGCACCCAACTGCATCAGGTGCTGATGAACCTCTGCGTTAACGCCCGCGATGCTATGGCCAATAGCGGTAGTTTGAATATCTCTGCCGAAAATGTGTTGATTGACGAAAATTATGCCCGCATCAACCTGGAAGCCAAAGAAGGGTCTTACACACTGATTACTGTCTATGATACTGGAGTTGGGATTCCTAAAGAAATCTTAGATAGAATTTTCGAGCCATTCTTTACCACAAAAGATGTCGGACAAGGGACAGGTTTAGGACTTTCCACCGTACTTGGGATCATTAAAAGTCACGGAGGTTTTGTGAAGGTGGATAGCGAACCCGGAAATGGCACTACCTTTAAGGTTTACTTACCAGCAGTGGGGGGAATGGAAATATTCACCCCAGAAGAGTTGCCACCACAGACAGGACATGGAGAATTGATTTTGGTTGTGGACGATGAAATTGCGATTCAAGAGATTACCAGAACATCACTAGAAGCTCACAACTACAAAATCTTAGTTGCCAGTGATGGCATTGAGGCGATCGCGCAATACGCTCAAAATATGGGCAAAATTAGTGTTGTACTAATGGATATTATGCTGCCCTCGCTGGATGGTTTAACTGCTATCCGTACCCTGCGAAAAATCAACCCCAAAGTCAGAATTATTGCTAGCAGTGGACTTATGCCTGACAATAAGCTCAGTGCAGTAGCTGCTATGGGTGTCAATATGTTTTTGCCCAAGCCCTATACTGTCAACGAATTATTGCTTTCTTTACAAAAAGTACTATCGTGAAATCTGCTAATTACGTAAGTCACGTAGATTAAATAAAATGGAAAACTTCATCCTGTCTCTAGCTTCCCTCTCCTTAAAATAAAAAACAACGTGTTTCTATGGGATATCTAGTATCATCTTTTCTTCTCTCACTATCATCTAATATTGATAACTTTGCTGTGGGAATTGCCTATGGAGCCAAAAAGATAAAAATCGGTATATTTAGCAACTTAACTATTGCGATATTTTCGGCTATTGGTGCATTTTTATCTATGTCACTAGGAGAAAAGTTGGGGAGATTTTTATCTGCTGAACTAACTAATTTACTAGGTTTTATTGCTCTATTAAGTGTAGGATTTTGGGGATTATGGGATACATTCAGGTTACACAAAAAAGAAACACTAAATCAGAAAAACTCTTCTGTCAATCAACTGAATTACACTATCTTTATAGAAAAACCCGAAATAGCAGATTTAGATAACTCTCATTTCATCGACGTTAGAGAATCTTTAACTTTAGCGTTGGCTTTAACAATCAACAATGTAGCTGGTGGTTTTGGAGCCGGACTTTCTGGTTTAAATATTCCCGTTACCACTTTTTTAACCTTTTTCTTTAGTCTGTTAGCAATTGAATTTGGATATTTTATGGGTAAGAAGTTCACTTCTAGAATTTCTGCTAAATGGTCGGGAATTATCTCAGCATCTCTGATAATTTGTTTAGCAGTATATGAATACTTTATTTAAAAAGAAAGTCAGAATATGCCCCAGTAGCTGTCGGATTTTGGGGACAGGGGAAAAATTTTACCCAAAACCCGAATCCAGTTCCAAGCAGTATTGCGATCGCAGCTACCCGCCCATAGAGTTCAAGGTGATTATTGGTTGTGCAAGTACGAACCTTCGCCCAACATGGTAGTCCCGAATAGCAATCAGCAAGACTTGACTCTGCGCTCAAAACTGGCGATTTTAGTTCTTAGTTTTTGCCTTACACCCCTACACCCTCACGCCCAAAACCCTTATAGCTTACTGATTTGGCTCCCATCAAGCGTGCCATTCGGGGATATACAGAGTTAAAACGATCGCTACCGAGCAAACATATGAGTGATCGCTTGGATACTTTCCTCTATATGAAACGCGGCTCGCGTTCGCTTGAGTGAAGGTGAGTGATTCAATTTAGGATTTCGGATTTGAGATTGAGCCACGTCGCACGCCATCTGCCTTTCTGGCTCAAAGCACAATTTTAGTCAAATTTATTACATAACTGCTTCCAAATCAGGCAGAGGGCAGGAGCCACAAGATTGACATATTAACTACATCACATTGACGTAAATCTAATTAAACCTTTTGTAAAACCAGGAAGTCTAAATAATGTAGACAACTTCTGAATCCATCATTCACAAATATGAGCAAGCATAAAGTTTCTTTGATTAGTATCTTCACAGGACTAGTAGCAGTCGTTCTAGGTAACAGTCTCTTGATGACTTCGGGATCTGCGTATGCCGACTTGCCAGGGAAGCATCCTTATTACCTGCACGCACTCACTGATTTACGCACTGCACGGTGGTTGCTGGAACATCGCCCAGGCGATGCTGCCGTTAGTGGACAAGAAGATGTTGCAATTGGGCAGATAGATTACACTATTAACGACATTAAGAAGGCATCTATTGATGATGGCAAAGACATCCACGAGCATCCAAATGTCGATGTCCCCAATAATCATCCTGGACGGTTACACAAGGCAGAAGAAATATTGAAGAAAGTGCATTCCGATGTCAGGCGTGAGGAAGACGATCCAACAGCCCGGGGCTTACAACATCGTTCTCTTCTGCATATCGATGCTGCACTCAACGCGACTAAGCGTGCCCTTTACGATGTTCAACATCATAAATAGAGACTGAATGGGCGAGCATAGGACTATTGGTGTCAACTTAAGTTAAAAGATGTAATCTAGGAGCATTGAAGCAGATGTTCCTAGCGATAATGCAACTACTTTTTTAATACTAATTGCTCCAATTACTGTAACTTTTGAGCCTCTATAGAAGGGGCCTTTTTGTTGTTTTAGAAGCTTTTGGACTAAACTCTTTGACACGGAAAATATGTTAGCTACTTTCCTAATTGAGATGTTTTTCGGAAGATGTGCTGCAACTATTTTTTCTCAAAGATAAACAGAGTATGACTTCATTTAAAGGTATTTATATTTTAATTTATTGTACCTCATAACAAACGCAAGTACTGTAATACACTTGTGTTAGCGATACTCATTCATCTAGTTATTATGCTTCGGTTTCTGAAGTTAATCATCAATATAGTCATCTTGAGTACATTGTTACTCATATCTGTGCAAGTTTGGGCGCAAGATTGGCGTCCGGTTCGCGGTGGTATCCCTTTCGGTATTGGTGGTATAGCTTTGATAAAGCAGCAAAGCGATACCCTAAATTTTATGATTGTCCATGACAACAAACAAAAAAACCAAGGTCGTTTAGCAATCATCAGCATTAAGGGTAAAAACCAACCTGAATATTTCCCCTTGAACTGGCCAAGTAACATAGAATTGCCCATCGACTTAGAAGCTTTAACATCTGTTCCAGAGAAAACAAAATCCTCATTTATCACTTTAAGCAGTTCGGGAAAAGCTTATTACATCAGGTTAGAGTCTGCCAAGAAAACCATCTCAGTTCTTAAGGAATTCAATCTACCAGGAATTACTCCCGAAAATAATTTTGAAGCATTTGGATTACAAAATATAGACGGCAAGTTAGTTGCTATTTGGGCAGATCGAGGTGAAGGAGAACAACCAGCAACTATTTTTTGGGGAGTATTTGACTTGGCTAAATATCAAATTACTCTCGCAGGTTCTGCCAAGCTGAAAGTACCGTTTCCATCTGGCAATGTTCGTCATATTTCAGATATTAAAGTAGACTCCGTAGGAATTGTCTACATCACCTCAGCAAGTGATGCCGGAGATGATGGTCCATTTGAGTCAGCTGTGTATGTCGCTGGTTATTTGGGTTTGCGTGGTAACAAAATTGCTTGGCAGCAAAATCCTCAACTTGTTCCCTTTTACCGCTCTAACTACCACAAAATCGAAGGTATAGAACTTGTTCCCGGTGCAGAAGGCGGTGTAGTAGTTGGTACAGATGATGAGAATTTGGGTTCCTATGTATACATTGTGGGTGGAAGTAGCTGAACAGTATGTCCTTTGTTTTCAGAATTGCTGGTTTATTTGCGATCGCCTTACATATCTATAGGCATATATCAAAAATTTTGTCAAGTTATTTATGGCGATGCCTACGGCGGGCAAAGCCTACGCAGCGTGGAAATAAGTTCTCTGGCGATTGATGATAACGCTCTTTTATTACTCTCGTCAGATTAAATTTGAAACCCTATTTTGAAGTTAGTCCGCGCAGGGGGACGAGAGTTTGTGTAGCCGCGATTTCTAATCGCCTGGATTATTCTCTCTCCAGAGTCATAAAAGAGGAATAATCAGCGTGATAGCGGAGTGGCTTAAACACTTGGGGTTCGCGTGGATATATCGCGAGCTGTTTAACCCAGTTTAATTTTTGTCTCAATTCCGTTAGTGTAACACTGAAGCTTCTATACTAAACTAGTAAAAAAATATCTGCTGTTTAATATTTTTTATCTTATGAAAAAGTGGCTCATTTTTATTACAATTGCATTTTTATGTTTCTGTTTGACTTATGTTGTTAATGCGTCTAATTACCCCTTAATAAATTCAGATAATAGTTGTAATTTACGATTGATCAAAAAAGGAGAAGGGTGTTTTCTTTACAAAGTGAAATCTGGTAATTTTTCGATTCCTATTTACTACTATTTACCTGATACATTGCAGGAAAATACTAAAATTTTATTTGCTATGCATGGTGAAAAACGTAATGCTGAAGATTATAGAAATGATTGGAGAAAGATTTATAAATACAACAGTGATGAGCATAAGAATTTTATTTTACTTGCTCCCAAGTTTGAACAAAAGTGGTTTCCAAAAGCTGTGGGTTATAATCTTGGCAATATGTTTACAGAAGATTTAAAGATTTTAAATCCTCGAAACCAATGGGCATTTACTGAAATTGAAAATATCTTTACTTTTGTCAAAAGAACCACGAAAGTAAAGGCTAATAATTACTATCTCTATGGTCACTCTGCGGGCGCACAGTTCGTACATCGAATGGTCATCTTTATGCCATTCGCACATATCCAAAAGGCTGTGGCTGCTGAGGCAGGTTCCTACACAATACCTGATGAAAATAGGGAATATCCCTGCGGACTGAAGAAACTAACTGGAGAGCCACTATCATCTGTAGATTTGAAAAAAACATTTACCATACCCATGACAATAATTTTAGGTACAAAAGATAATAAAATTCTACCTCCTGAACATGATTCTTATGCTTGTGATACACAGCAAGGTTCTAATCGTTTAGCTCGTGGCGAATATTTCTACACTCAGCTTAAAAGTATTGCTCATAATAGAAAAGAAGATTTTAATTGGACTCTCAAAGAAGTTACTGCTACTCACATTGTTGCAAATACGAATCCTCCGATTGAAGATCCGATGTTAGTGTCATGTGCCGCTTTGGAGTTTTTTCCTAAATTGACCTTCGTTAATTGCAAATAGTTATTTCTGCACCCTGTCAAATTTTGAATTTAGAATTGCTGGTGCGATGCCTATGGCGGGCAAAGCCTACGCAACTTGGTGTAGGTTGACCATTATCTGATTGATAACGGCAACCCATTAATTACCCCTACACATTAAATCGGAACAACATTACATCCCCTTCCTGCACAACATACTCTTTACCTTCACTGCGAACCAACCCTTTCTCCTTCGCAGCATTCATCGAACCAGTTGTTACCAAATCTTTATAAGCGACAGTTTCGGCGCGAATAAATCCCCGCTCAAAATCACTGTGGATTACACCAGCAGCTTGAGGTGCAGACATTCCGGCATTAATTGTCCAAGCGCGGGTTTCTTTGGGTCCGCAGGTGAAATATGTCCGCAAGCCTAGAAGCATATAAGTTGTACGAATCAACGATTTCAAACCGCCTTCTTCCACACCTAAAGATGCAAGAAAATCAGCTTTATCTTCTTCTGGTAATTCCACTAATTCCGCTTCAACTTGGGCAGAAACTATCACAACTTCGGCATTTTCTGTAGCTGCAATTTGCCGTACTTTTTCTACAAAATGATTACCAGTTGCCAACTCATCCTCAGATACATTCGCGGCGTAAATAATCGGTTTATAAGTGAGCAGTTCTAATCCTTTAATAATTTCTGTTTCTTCTTCATTCAAGCTCACCTGACGCACCGATTTACCTTCATTTAAAGCCGCAGCCAATTTTTCTAAGACTGAGACTTCAAACTGTGCATCTTTGCTGGTACGAGCTTGTTTGCGAGTGCGGTCAATTCGCCGCTCAATTTGTGATAAATCTGATAAACCCAGTTCTATATTAATGATTTCAATATCTCGCGCTGGGTCAACAGAACCAGCAACGTGGATAATATCATCATTCTCAAAACAACGTACCACATGGACGATCGCATCAACTTCCCGGATGTGGGACAGGAATTGATTTCCTAGTCCCTCACCCTGACTTGCGCCTTTAACTAAACCCGCAATATCGACAAATTCAACCCGCGCCGGGATAGTTTGTACCGAACTGGCAATATTAGCAAGAACATTTAACCGTTCATCCGGTACTGCGACAACGCCGACATTCGGTTCAATCGTGCAAAAAGGGAAGTTAGCTGCTTCTGCCTTGGCATTAGCAACTACAGCATTAAATAAAGTAGATTTTCCGACGTTGGGAAGTCCGACAATTCCGGCTCTTAGCATTTTGGATTTTAGATTTTAGATTTTGGATTATATTACCAAGGTAATCTAAACAGGTTCCGGTATGGTTTGGGGAATTGGCCCTGGAACTGTCTGAGGAATGGGAGCAGGTACTGGTTCTGGTACAGGCCCCGGTACAGGTTCAGGACTCGGTAACGGATTCGGCCCAGGATTTGGAATTTGTGGTTCGGGTATAGAAATCGCAGTAGGATTAATCATCGTAAGTCTAAATTAAATTATTCAACCTTCCCACGGTAGATGACAACCTGATCTGTTGGCATCTCCCCAAATAGCTATACCCACAAACACATCCTTTAATAATTTACCCCTCTTGCCATTAAAATTCTTCTGCGTTCCTCTGCGGTTCCCTCCGCGCGACGGCAGTCGCTACAACGGGGGGAACCCCCGCAACGCGCTGCCTCCCCTCTGCGTTTAAATTCCACCCTCAATTCCCCACAATTTGACGCAAAACTTTACTAAACTATTCCTCCTTTACCTTTTCTACCACCTCTGGCACTGGATCGTAACCACCAGGATGAAATGGATGACAGCGCAAAATCCGCCGAGTTGCCATCCAGCCACCACGCAACACTCCAAATCGTTCAATGGCTTGAATAGCATACATCGAACAAGTTGGTTGAAAGCGACAAGTCGGGAGAAACAACGGCGAGATAAACATTCGGTAGCCCCGAATCAGCCAAATAAATA